>NZ_JAUBPT010000117.1:0-25692 GCF_036700905.1 Microcoleus sp. S13_C3
AAATGAAGGAGGACTAATTATGAAATGGAACCGAAAAATAAAAAATAAAGGTAACTTAGTTAATGCAGTTTAGATGTTTGACAGCTTAGGCGGTCTTTAGATAATTTAAGAGATTTGAGAACGCTAGGAATTGACGAAGTATCTGGGGGGAAAGAAAAGCTATTAGAAATATTTGCCGAAGGATTAAATGCACCAGAAGTTGAAGGCGATCGAACAATTAACGAATATGGCGCAAACATTTCTCGTAAAGTAGAATTGAGAGGGGGAGAAAAACCGGGGGCGATTGTGGTTCGATATTTTTATCCTGAAGGCGACTTAGATGCAAATCCTCAAGTTACTTCAATTGTACCGTTAATTTATCAATAACCAGCTACCATGAAAATTGAAACTATTAGCAAATCAGAATTCGACAAAATTCCAGGCATTCGGCAAATTATTGGCCACGAATACGCTCAAACATTTGCTTGCCTTGACTTGGGGGAAGTTTTGGGATGTTACGGACTGAGTTGGCGGGGTCAATTAGTTGAGTTAAGCATCGAGCATTCTCACGAGAAAAAGATGCTATGGATGGGAATTGAACAGCAGTTAGTAGCTATTTGCCTGGAAAGCGGCCGCATTTGTCTGGCAATGCCTTTGACGGGTAATTTAATTCAGATGGCTGTTATTCACAAAGTAACTGCTGTTTTGACTGAAAATGAGATATTATTATTTAACTCGAATGGTTCCCTCAGATTTAATCGCGGATTGCCCGATGTTCCCGAACAATTTTCGGCGAGCGATGATAACTTAGTAATTGAATTAATGGAGGGCGATCGTTTCAGCTTAAATTTGCAAACGGGACAATTCCGAAAATTAGTTGGGGAGGTTTTAAGTTCATAAAATCACCTATTTCGACAAATTTGTAGGGTTCAAGGTCGAAATCGAATATGCTACGCTCGTTATTCGATTTCGACCTTGAAAGGGTTCGCCGATGTTTTGGAATCAAACCAACCAACTAATAAACCCGCCCCCACTCATGCAAAAAACCTTTGGGTTATTGTCCAACGGCACAAAAAGCCGCCCAGTATACAGGGGATTGGCAAGGGCGATCGTCATCATCGTAATCGCGTTTATAATTCTTTTGAATCCTGTTTTTACTTTCACTATCCAGTAACTTTGAACGCTCGGCCCAATCTACCAAATCTTGCACCGTTGCATCCCGCAGCCACATTTGAGAATCGCGCAAAGCAATCGCCACAGGCGGGCGAGTTTCAGACAGCAAAAGTTCGTAAAACTTAATCATCAAAATCGCGGTAGATACATCATTCACCGTCCACAAAGTGCTAATTATACTCGTTGCCCCGGCATATAAAAAACCGCTAGGCAATCCGATATACTCATCTGTGGTATTCTGGATATCCGTTAACCCAGTTTCGCAGGCGGAAAGCGTAACTAAACTGCACTTACTCAGCGGCAAATCAAAGATTTCTTCCAGCGTCAGACATTTTTTAATGTCCAACAATTCGTTTTGGGGGGAACGAATATAACTTTTGTTTTCGGAGTCAGTACCATCGGTGGCAGTTTTTGCCCCAGCTAAGATTAAAGCTGATTTCCGGGGATTGGAAAAATCGAAAAAGCCGTGACAGGAAAAGTGGGCGATGTCGGCATTGTGCAACGCTTCAAGCTGTTGCTGCAATCCTGTCTTACTTGCCTTTTCCCGAATCAAAACTTTGGCAGGATCAAAGGATTTGGCAATTGCTTCAACTTCGATGTCGGTGAAGTCTAAATCTTCTGTCGGGTTTTGAATGGCAAACAATCTTGTGGGTGATGACTCTTCCCCAGTCGGATTTACCCGTTGAGATAATTGTAATAGCTGACAACTCGGAGTATATCTCACGCCGCCAGGGAAAAGTTCGAGGAGACATCCAGTTTCTTCGGCATTCTGCCTTAGCCTTTTGCTGGTTAATGCGTGCAGCGGTAACAAGTGTAAATATCGGAAGGGAACTAATATTAATTTTTGGCATTTTTCTGGGATACGAGAAATTATTTCATCGATGTGCAAGATTTCAGCTAATTCTTCCAGGCGGGTTTCTAGCTGATTTCTCCAGTTGTCAGGTTGATGGATGTAGTCGTTGATATACTCGCTTGCACAATCTCCTAATACTTCTAAGTCTGCATCGGAAGATTGCCAGACATTGGGTTGGATAGAGTCGCGAGTAATAATAAAAACTTTAAAGTCGTTAATGGTAATGTACCACTCCAAAATTGCCTCATCTTCACCTAACAGACTGCGAGTTTCTTCAAAATTAATTCGCTGTACATTTTTCGGGAGATTGCGGGCTTTGTGAAACAATTCTACTAGGTTTCTGGTTTTGCTGCGTTCGATGTATTCTAGGGCGGCGGTGTTGTTTTCCATTGCTAAGCAAACTTCTACAATTAGGTGATAAATTCTATTGTATTCTTCAGCTAATCTCTGTCTGTCTGCTTCGCCGCCGATAATTATTTCACTCCGTATTGATTCGACTGTCTCAATGGCGGTGTTAAAGGTGTTGTAAGCTTCTGGGAGTTGGGAATTATCGCGATAGGTCAGTCCGAGATTATATAAGTTTTTAGCATTATCTATCGGAAATGCCTCGCGGGTGTGAACGGACAATGATGCCAAAAAAGCAGCGATCGCCAGTTCCAGATTCTGAGCTTTTTCCCCTCTGATTCTGTTGCTGTAGGCAATCGCCAAATTATTTTGAGTTATTGCCCAAGCTTGAGGAAATGTGTTGCAGGTATAAACTTCCAACGCTTTCTCAAAAGCGGCGATCGCCAGTTCCAGATTCTGAGCTTTTTCCCCTCTGATTCTGCTGCTGTAGGCAAGCCCCAAATTATTTTGACACCTTGCCCAATCTATCGGAAATGCGTCGCAGGTATAAACTTCCAACGCTTTCTCAAAAGCGCAGATCGCCAGTTCCAGATTATCAGCTTTTTCGCCTCTGATTCTGTCGCGGTAGGCATTCCCCAAATTATTTTTAGTCATTGCCCAATCTATCGGAAATGCGTCGCGAGTGCGGATTTCCAATGATGCCCAAAAAGCGGCGATCGCCAGTTCCAAATTCTGGGATTGTTCCTCTCTGATTCTCTGGTGGTAGGCAGTCCCCAAATTATTTTGAGTTATTGCCCAATCTTCAGGATATGTTTCGCGGGTGTAAACTGACAAAGCTTCCCTATAAGCGGAAATAGCCATTTCTAGATTATCCGCCCTTTCGCCTCTGATTCTGTTGTTGTAAGCAATCGCCAAATTATTTTGAGTTATTGCCCAATTTTCAGGATATTCTTGACGGGTAAAAACAGTAAGGGCAACTTCATAACCTGTAATGGCTATTTCCAAATTACTCGCCCTACTACCTAAACGAAAGTCCCGGATTGCATTACAAAAATTGCCAATAACTTCTATTATAGAAATGCGGATGTCTAGGCTATCTAAGTTTGGCAAAGTTTCCTTCGCCCAATTTCGCAACACTACAGCCAAATTATCATTAACTAAGTTTAGATTCTCCCGCAGCAGAAGATAAATTACATTAAGATCGCCCTTGCTCTTTAAAGTTGCCTGTAACACTTTTATTAGGAATTTTAGGTAAGTGGCGGGTGACGCTTTCTCTGGGATTGCATTGCCATAAGTACCCATCAGATGCCCTGCAAGAGTCATTAAAGAATTAGCATCATCCAGATTGTTAAAAGTTCTAAGATTGTTTGCTTCATCTAACATTACCTGCACCAACCCCGCATCAACTAACTCGGAGTTTGCCTGCAAAATTTGGCTTTCTTCTCCGCTGGGGCAATTCAGTAGCGATTCAATTAGATTGAGATAGCCTTGGTGGCGCGCTTCGTTCATTGCTGACAACCCATGTTTTTAGAATTTTACATTCTTTGTCGGGGAAAAACAAGGGGAAAACCCGACTTGCTGAATCGTCTGGAGTCGTTGGAGTGTGCGTCATAAGCTGCTACGCCACTATGTCGTATAATATAGATACAAGATAAGTAAGCGATCGCAATAATGAATCTATTCGGAATGGGCCCGGTCTCATTCAAAAAAATCTCGATGATTTGCGATGGGGCAAAAAACAAGAGGAAACTAAAATGATTTCACAAACTTTAGTAGAAATTGAACGTTCTATTAGTTCCCTGTCGATAGAAGAACAACTTTGGCTGCTGGAACGTATCGCTTGCCGAGTGCGGGAGAAAACTTACATAGCTAATAAACTCGCTAATGCTAAATACCTGGAAGCAGAGATAGCAGAGATGGCCAACGATCCAGATATTCAAGTTGAGATTGCTGCGATCGATCGAGAGTTTATTGTGGCAGAAATGGATGGTTTACAAGCACTATGAGCATTCAGCGAGGGAAAATTTATTTTGTCAATCTTAACCCCGTTCATGGAAGAGAACAAGCTGGAATGCGACCTGTTTTGGTGCTTTCGATTGATACTATTAACCAGTCACCCTTAGTTGTTACTGTCATTGTCGGCACTAAAGGAACTAATATTCACCGCGAATATAGAACAAATGTGCGTGTTTCTGCGTCTGAAAGTGGTTTGCAAATAGAAACAGTTTTCCTCTGTTTTCAGATTCGATCTTTGGATCGAGGGCGATTTCCTACTGATTCTGCGGGGGAACTTTCCGCAGAAAAGATGTTAGAAGTTGAATCGGCGGTTCGTTACTGTTTAGGTTTATAAAAGTTTGGAGTTTTCGATCGATTTGTTCGGGTTTCATAAAGCTATTCCCTGTTGCTGAAAGACTTTGATAAGCTTTGAGGAGTAAGTTTAATTGAGCGGGTGTCAGATTAAAATTCCCTCTTTACGGATATTTCTGAGCAAAGGGCTTTGATAATTAGTAAACCGTTCCTCATTCATAAAGTGGCCGCTAATTACTACGTCATTGTGAAGGGATAAATCTGCTACAATTGGGAGAGTTCGATCGATTTCTTCACCGACTTGGACTGGTGCTTTGAGAACTACCAAAACATCAATATCTGAGTCGGGATCTGCGTCGCCCCGCGCTTGGGAACCGTAGAGTACCATTTGCGTCAGCCGATCGCCGTAAAGTTGCTCGAAGTGCGATTGTAATTGAGTTAACATGGTCTTGAGTTTATCGTTGATTTTCATATTTGCGATCGATGTTATGTATTTAATAAGACTCGGCGGTTGAAACCGCGTCTACACAAACAAAGTCCGCCTGCGCGGACTGAAGATAATTAATTAGAAAGGTTGAGATTTTTACCCAATTTCAGCGGGTTGCAAAATCTCATTCACAGGCTTTCCTCGTTTTAATTCAACCCATTTAGATTCAACAGGTTCGTAAGCGCAATAACATACGGCGATGCACAAGTTTGTGCTGCTAGAAGAGAACTCGTGAATACTCTTAACAATCCAGTTTCCATCTCGACCGTGGGTGATTCCGTTGCCAGGATCTTCGAGGTTTTCATATTCTCGCACGCGATCGCCAATTTGAGGCAATTTCCCCGAACAATCCCACTCTTCTGCTAGAATGTCCGTCAAGCCACCATTCGGAATTAGCTTTCGATCTCTCCAGCCTTCCGCACTCATAGATTCAGTTTTGTAAACAATCCATGTTTCTTTTTTGGTCATAAATTACCTCAGTCTTGGTTGTCGGGCCAGAGGTCTTGAAAAGAAGTCTGTTCGCCGTAAAAGACGCAATCGACTTCGAGGGGCAAATCTTTGTTTATTTTGATTTGCTTGAGTTTCCAATCGTATCGGCGTTCCATTTCCCGGCACTTCTCCGGGTCAGTAGCCCGGTGTATATTTTCTGGTTCTGACGGTTCTGGTTCTACTAGGTTTGTCACTGTTTTAAATACTAGACACCTGTTTATCTATTTGCTAGTGCCTCCTTTTTCCGCTCGATCTTGCTGGATGAGCGGATTTTGGTTTGGGTGGCTGTCCCGCTTTCCTTGAACTGCGGCAGTAACAATTCGCTCTACCAGATTGCTCATAGTGCGCCCTTCTTCCTTGGCCCATACCGTTAAGTCGTCTCTAACGTCCTCATCCAAAACGAAATTAATTCTAGGTCGCCTGTACTTCCCCATTGGTTGCCAGTTGGTTAGTGGTTAGTTACCAGCTTATGACGTTAGATTAACTTTTGGCGTAGTGGATCGAGATAGTTGACAGTGGCATCTACTACAATCTACAGTAGACCTACGATCGCCAAATGTCAAACAAAGAACAAATAAAAGTAAGGTGCGTCAGTCGGTAAAACTGAGATTTTGCACCCTTCTCAAGAACGGGCTAGAAGCCCGTTCCACAAAAATTCAATTTTCTTGTGGGGAGTAGGGGTTGGGCCGGAGAGCCCGCCCGTAAGGGACTTATTAAGAATGGTGCAAGATATCAGTAAAACCCAAATTTTTCGGGCTAACATCAAGACTGACGCACCTTACAATAACAACTGACAACTGACAACTGACTAATTACCAATCTGTCAGCAACCTTGCTTTCCGCAAAACAAATGTCAGAACAGTTTCTTCGCCGGTAATAATATCGGCTCTGCCTTCCATTCCCGATTGAATCGAATACTGGCGGGGGACATTAGCCTGGGAGTTTCCGAAGAATTGGCCGTTGGCGGATTTGAGTTTTGTTAAATAAGTTTGTTCGGGCTTAATTGCCACTTCGTAATAAGCTGTACCTAAATTATTAGTGGGATTTTGAGGGGCGATCGCATCTGGGGCGATTTCGCTGACAGTGCCTTTTAATGTGCCGTAATCGGGGAAAGGCAAAGCCGAAATCCTGATCTGTACGGGTTGGCCGATTTGGATGCGGGCGATGTCTTGGGATGTCACCTTGGCTTTGACTACCAGGGGTACGTCGCTGGGGACGATTTGGGCGATCGCGCTGCCGGCTTGTACGGTTTGACCAGTATTTCGTACTTCCAATCTGAGAATTGTACCATCCGTGGGCGTGCGGATCACGCTATTTTCGAGTTTTAACTCAATTTGATTTAGTTCTTTGTTAGCTTGAATTAATTGTTGTTGAATTGACGAGCGCTTGACGAGCAAAACCCGCCGACTTCTGCCCAGTCTCTCGGCGACATCCGGCAGCGATGTGGCGAATTTTACTAAAGCGGATTCGATTAATTCCTGTTGGGCGGAACTTTCACTTTGGACGGTTTTAAATTGGGCGCTGGCCAAAATTTGATTTTCTAAGTCGCGCAGTTGCTGGTTGATTTGCTGTGCTGCTGTTTGAGACTGATTAATTATTTCTTGTAACTGCTTTTTTTGAGCGCCCAAACGCGAAGCGTCTACAACTGCGATCGCATCTCCTTCTTTCACTGTCTGATTCTCGCTGACAGCAATGCTTTCGACGGTTCCTTCGGTTGCGGCTTGCACGACGCGCACTTCTCCGGCGGGACGGACGATCGCGTCTGCTTTGACTGTAGCGCTGTATTTGGTGACGCTAGCGAGGGCGATCGCCCCGCCAAACGTCGCCACCATCAAAATGCCACCCAAAGTCGTCCAGCGGCTGACAGGGGGCAAAAACTGGTCGTTATCAAAGGTTTCAGCGGGTGTGGCTTCGGGAGTGAGAGACATGGCGGCAAGGGGGAGAGGGGAATAGTTTGGAGTTTTGAGTTGGGGGGGAGGGAGAGATCGCTGATTTGTTTTGTCACTTTTATGATCAGCTTTCCGGAAACCAAGCATAGGTTTAGAAGTCTAAATCAAAATTCACAGGGTAAAGGTAAAAATCCGCACAGCTTTGCCGTTCCCACCCACAAACTTCCCCAAATATCAAGAGGAGTGAAGCCAGGGGGCCACTGTCATTCAATTTTAGATTTTAGATTTTAGATTTTGGATTGACTTGCGCGAGATAAATGCGGGGGCTTGAGGATTTTCGATTTTAGATTTTGGATTGATTCCACGGATAAATCACGTGGCGGGTACCACCTTTGAAATTCGTGGTCATGAAAATACGGCGTTTCCGCAAAGAGTTTTGGCACTGTTACCGGGTTTTTCCTGTATGCGTAGGTAGTAAGTAAGTACATAGGTATTAATAGGAGTTATTTATTTATGTCAGAAAATCAACAATGTTCACTCTTCCTCGAACTAACCGATGGAGAATCTGCTACTGTCAACGGTGGCAGCATTACCAGCAGTGTTAGCGGTGCTAAAAGCACCAGCGAGACGGATAACAGCAGCAGCTATGGCCTGAATATGCTGTTTTTCCTGCCGCAGCCTAGCCAGCTTTATCTGTACGATCCGAGCCGCGCTCGCACTTACAAAACCCTAGTGGTTTAGATAGCTGAGTCAAGTTGTGCGATCGAGTAAATTTTCAAAATTTATCGGTAATATTCCGGAAGCCGCACAGCACCACCAGAAGTATTAGTCAGTATTTACACGAGGCTCTAGAAATTAAATAATATTTCTAGTTCCCCTTCAATTTTATTAACTTAAACGGAGTCAAATCATGCAAGAAACAAAGGACAATTCACTGTTTGCTGAACTCACCCCTGAAGAATCAGCTAGCGTCAACGGCGGTCACTATACTAATCGATACAACTGTTACCGGCAGCGGCGCAGTTGGGTCGTGTACCGCCGGAATTGCGACGGTTCATACAGAAGAGTAGTCCGCTACGCCTACTACTAAAATTTAGTGCTAGTCAATTCAGATCTATAACTGTGGAATCGAGAAAGCACCCATAACTTTATGGGTGCTTTTTGCTGATTGGGTAGTTGGTGATGAGTAATCTTCTTTATGCTCTACCATTATTCATTTTGCAAAATGTTAAAGAACATCCCTTTGCTCGGCAAAATGCCATTATTCGGACAAGTTAACAGGTTTAAGAAATATCAGGTTGTGCTCCAGCAGAGCGAAGAAGATTGCGGTGCAGCTTGTCTGGCTTCGATCTCGAAATTTTACGGACAGAATTTTACTATTAGCCGCTTGCGAGAATGTGCGGGCACCGGCCAAAAAGGGACGAGTTTACTTGGCTTGAAACAAGGTGCTGAGGCGATCGGCTTTAATGCTCGATCGGTACGAGCAGCCGCTGCTATTTTAGACAAGCTCGATGATGCCCCTCTACCGATGATTATTCACTGGAGCGGTTATCACTGGGTTGTTTTGTACGGAAAGCAGGGCGACAAATATGCGATCGGCGATCCGGCTGTCGGTATGCGCTATGTTTCTAAAGGAGAATTAGCAGCAGCTTGGACAGATTGGCTGTGCTTGCTAGTAGAACCCGATGCGGAGCGGTTTTTTGCGGCCGCAGAGGGTCAACCGCCCGCCAATTCCTTACAAAAATGGATGCGCCGGATTGGGATTTATCGCCCGATTTTAATGGAAGCATTTTTGCTGAATGTGGTGTTGGGTTTGCTGTCGATTTCTTCGCCTTTTCTCGTTCAACTGCTCACTGACGACATCCTGGTGCGGGGCGACAGACAACTCCTGGCGAGTGTGGCGATCGCAGTTATAGTTATGAACCTTTTTAGCAGCAGTTTAGGATTGGTAGAGTCGAACTTAATTGCTCAGTTTTCCCAGCGTTTAGAATTGGGATTGGTGATGGAATTCGCGCGCAAATTCCTGCGATTGCCTTTGAGCTTTTACGAAACCAGACGCAGTGGCGAAATTGTCAGTAGATTACAAGATATCCAAGAAATCAATAAATTAGTTTCTCAAGTCGCTATCAGCTTGCCTAGTCAATTTTTTATCGCTGTAGTTTCTTTTATTTTTATGTTATTTTACAGCAAGGAACTGACTTTAGCAGCTACAGCTATAGCTCTGTTAATGACTGCCTCTACAGTGGTATTTCTGCCCGTATTGCAGCAAAAAACGCGCAGTTTATTTGTGCTGGAAGCAGAAACTCAAGGCGTTTTAGTAGAAACTTTTAAAGGCGCGCTGACTGTCAAAACTACTAGCAGCGGTCAGCAACTTTGGGAAGAATTTCAAACCCGCTTCGGTCGCTTAGCAAAGCTCACTTTTCGCACTACACAAATTGGCATTCTCAACAATATATTTTCAGGTTTTGTTGCCTCTGCTGGCAGCATTACTCTGCTGTGGCTTGGTAGCGGTTTGGTGATTGACAAGGTATTGAGTATAGGTCAGTTGCTAGCGTTTATTAGCATGAATCAAAACGTTACTACTTGGGTGAATTCGCTAGTAGGATTTACTGATGAGATGACTCGCGTGCAGACAGCTACTCAACGGCTGTCGGAAGTCATCGATGCTGAACCGGAAACTAAAGACGATACGAATAAACCTTTTGTAACTATTCAAGACCGCGACGGTATTGTTTGCAAGAGTGTTAATTTTCACTACCCCGGCAGACTTGACTTGCTGGAAAATTTTTCTGTCACATTTCCCGGCGGTCAAGCAATTGCTTTAATCGGCAATTCCGGCTGCGGAAAAAGTACGCTAGCAAAAGTAATTGCTGGTCTGTACCCGCTGCAATCTGGTAATATTAGAATTGGCGGTTACAACTTACAGGATTTGTCTCTCGACAGTCTCAGACAGCAGGTAGTATTGGTTCCTCAAGAAGCGCATTTTTGGAGCCGTTCGATTATGGAAAATTTTCGATTGGGCAGTCCAGATATCAGCTTTGAACAGATTGTTAAAGTCTGCAAAATTGCGGGGGCGGATGAATTTATCAGCCAATTGCCGGATAAATATCAAACAGTTTTAGGGGAGTTTGGAGCGAATATTTCTGGCGGACAAAGACAAAGATTGGCGATCGCCCGCGCCATTCTCAACAACCCACCAGTATTGATTTTAGACGAATCTACCGCAGGGCTTGACCCCGCAAGCGAAGCGGAAGTCTTAGAAAATTTGTTGATGTATCGACACGGGAAAACGACGATTTTTATCAGTCACAGGCCGCGAGTGATCGATCGCGCCGATTGGATTATCATGTTAGAACGCGGCCGGTTGAAAATGCAAGGCTCGGCTGCAAAATTGCGATCCATTCCAGGAGACCATTTAGAGTTTTTGCATCCTTGAGCTAGTTAATAAAACGACAGGTTGAAATCTGTCGCTACACAAACAAAACCCGCCTGCGCGGTTCGACACCGAGTCAATCGATTTTAGATTTTAGATTTTAGATTTTAGATTGAAGCATTGGCCCCACGGATAAATTCGGGGGGCAAGTTTCATCGGAGAGACGTTTTTTATTGCTCCACGGATGAATCCGGGGGCTTTTATCATCGAGGCTTTCGGTCAACAGTCAACAGTCAACAGTCAACAGTCAACTATCATTTCGCTCGTGCAACCGGAATTGAGATCACTCATGACTAATAAATTCTCTAAGATTCTTGAGCCAAAGTACATCGATCGCACAATCCGAAAAACTCCAAAGTGTGATAATAAATTTTGAAAGAATGAGATTGTTGTAGTTGGCTTTCTAAGTGGTGGACGGGGCATTCGTCGATCGTAATTGACGCGCCACATTCCAGACAAGTTAGGTGATGTTGATCTTGGTGGGCGGCACCGTAGAGAGACTCACCACTAGCAAGCGTTCTGACGTGAACGAACCCCTCTCGCTTTAAACCGTCGAGGGAGCGGTAAACTGTTGCTAAGCCCATGCTTTGGTCGCTGTTACGCAGTTCTAAGTAGATATCTTGTGCTGAGAGCGAGCGATTCAAGTGCTTGAGCAAGTGTAAAATACGCTCCTGACTGCGGGTGCGGTTGGTTCTCATAATTTTTTTGTGTAATCTGCTAGAGTCAAATCAGTCCCTGTTTCTAGGCTATCTTACTTGGGCGAACCAAAGGGCGATCGGCGCGCAGCTCGGTTGTAGAATACAATGGGGCTAACTTTCACATCACCTACCGCAACATTCCCGTGACTCAGAAATATCTTGCCCAAATCTATGTTACCCTCCGCCCTTCTGTTTTAGATCCCGCCGGCACTGCCGTACAGTCTGGTTTGCAACACATGGGATACGACAATGTTGAGCGTGTGCGAATCGGGAAATACGTTGAATTGACGCTGACTGCTGCAGGTGAGTCCCAGGCCCGCGAACAACTCGATCGCGTTTGCGACCAACTTTTGGCCAATCCAGTGATTGAAAATTATCGCTTTGATTTGACTGAAATTCCTGTTGCTGTGGAGACAGCGGCGGCATAAATTCGATCGCCCCTAGGGTGTGTTTTTTTGCCCCGGAGATCCCCCCTAACCCCCCTTAATAAGGGGGGGACAAGAGGGTTTTGAAAGTCTTTGTTAACAATACAAGAACTAGAACGACTCAAAGTCTCCCTTCTTAAGTGAGATTTAGGGGGATCGAGACTTCGATACAAGGGAGAAAAACATAAGATTTTAGTCTTATGTTGACACATCTTCCTTCTTCCGGACATCCGTTACATCCGTTACATAATCCGTTGCCGAACTTCCTTCTTCCTTCTTCCTTCAGCTTATGAAATTTGGAGTTATTGTTTTTCCGGGTTCAAATTGCGATCGCGATGTGGTGTGGGTGACTCAAGGGTTACTCCACCAACCAACTCGCATGATTTGGCACGAAGATACCGACATTTCGGATATTGATATCATTGTAATTCCCGGTGGTTTCAGTTACGGAGATTATTTGCGGTGCGGCGCGATCGCCCGTTTTTCTCCGGCGATGCGGGCTACTGCGGAACACGCGAAACAGGGCAAACTTGTACTGGGTATTTGCAACGGTTTTCAGGTGTTGACTGAAGCTGGTTTGTTGCCAGGTGCTCTGGTGCGGAATGCGGGATTGAATTTTATTTGCGATCGCGCTTCTTTGAAAGTCGAACGCGGTAATACTCGTTGGACTGCCGCTTATACTTCGGGTGAAATCATCGATTTGCCGATCGCCCACGGTGAAGGCAACTATTATGCTGATGCGGATACTTTAGCAGAACTAGAAGACCACAAGCAAGTGTTGTTTCGCTACTGCACAGAGGCGGGCAAAATTAGCGATGCTGGCAATCCCAACGGTTCGTTAAATAATATTGCCGGTATTTGCAATCGGGCGGGCAATGTATTAGGAATGATGCCGCATCCTGAGAGGGCATCCGATCCGATGTTGGGCGAAACTGATGGGGTGAAATTGTTTCAAGGGTTGTTGATGGCAAGTGTGGCTGCTGTTTTGTAGTTGATATTTGCGGTGTCTATGATTTTAGGAACAGGCAAGATGCCTGTTCCACAGTAGATTAAATTTGTTGTGGGGAGTAGGGGTTGGGCATCTTGCCCGCCCAAAATCAACAGGCTTTCCGGCCTGTTCCACAACAGATTAAATTCATCTACAAATAGACATCTCCAATAATTACTGTGGAACAGGCAGGATGCCTGTTCTTGACAAGCTTTAACTGGTTCCCAGGCTCAGCCTGGGAACCTATATCCAGAGGATCTGCCTCGCTTTAAAGCGACGCACCTACCAAATTAAAAATGCTAAAATGATTGGAAAGTCAATACATCGGAGAACAGTCCTATGCCTTCACCTTTTCCTGGAATGGACCCCTACTTAGAACACCCCGATTTCTGGCAGGAAACTCATCATTGGTTAATTTCTGCGATCGCGGCATCCTTAGTCCCTCAAATTCGCCCTAAATATGAGGTTGCAATCGACAAACGCATCTATGAAATTACCGATCCACATGACAGTAACAGCGACTCCCTTTTAGTAGGTATCCCCGATGTCGCGATTAAGCGTCAATCTAATAACCCGAATATTCCTACAGGTTCAGTTGCCACTTTAACTATAACACTTCCGACTACCGTTAAAGTGCCTGCTCCTGAAAAAATTAAACAGACTTACCTGGAAGTGCGAGAAATGGCAACTAAACAAGTTGTCACTGCAATTGAGATTCTTTCTCCTGTGAACAAACGTAGTGGAGAAGGAAGAATTACTTATCTCAAAAAACGCCAGAGTATTTTAGGTAGCTTAACCAACTTAGTCGAAATCGATTTACTACGAAAATGGGAATCTATGCCCATTCTTAATAATTCTATTGAAAGCGATTATCGGATTTTAGTCAGTCCCAGTAATCGCCGTCCGTTTGCCGAACTTTATGCTTTTAATCTCCGCGATTCTCTACCTATATTTCCGCTTCCCTTGCGTGAGGAAGATGTAGAACCTATTGTTAATTTACCAGAAATATTTGCAGGTATTTACGATCGCGCTGGCTATGATTATCGGATAGACTATAATCAAGAACCAGTACCGTCTCTATCGCAAGAAGATCGGGTTTGGGCAACCCAACTTTTGCAAGAAAAAGAACTTCTAGATAATTAATATTGTCAGCAACAGGCTTTCCGGCCTGTTCCACAAGAAATTTACTCTTGGTGGAACAGGCATCTTGCGTCAGCAACAGGCTTTCCGGCCTGTTCCACAAGAAATTTACTCTTTGTGGAACAGGCCGGAAAGCCTGTTCATGAAAGACTTAGTGAGAATGGTGCATAATGTGGATTTCAACCCCCGACGGACTAAACGGCAGCCGGCAAGATATAATTACTACTAACTTTTGAAAAGAAAAATATTTATTGTATGCCACTAATGGACTTAGCTAATTTTAAAACTAGGGTAATTGGATGCAGTGCGGTGATGGCTATTGGACAAGTTATTTCAAATGCGATCGCCAATCCGGCAACTCAAGCAGCAGCGGGTATGATCGGCGGCCCGATCGCACTTGGGGGAGTTTCTATCTTAGCAGCGATTGCTGGTAGTATCGCTGAGACTATGGCCGCTGATGAACTGGCAAATCGGATGACGGAAGGGTTGAGCAAAAATCCGAGGATTCTCGATAATCACGATTTGATTAAGGCGGCGGGTGAGGCGATCGGCTATATTTTGAGAGAGGTTGCCAAGTCCGATCGCCTAATTGCGATCGCCGAAACCAAAAATTTGCCTTATCCAGAAACAGCACTCAGTCAATTAGCAGAGAAAACTCCTGAATACTGGCTGGACATTAACACGAATACAGCCGACTTGTCAAGGGGTTTAAATATTTCCGAAGACCAGTTAACCAAGATTTTTTCTGCCGATGCCGAGGAGTTCGATCGAGTTACGGGATTGACAACGGCAGATTGGGCAAGTTTCGTCAACGAATTCGCGGCCAGCGAGGGCAAATCCTTCGATGCGGAAATTGTGGAATTTGTGGCGGACAAGCTGTACGCAACTTTCCCGAAAGCGTACCGCGAAGTGCTGAAACTGGATGCGGCGAAGGGAGGAGAAAAGTTTGCGGCGATGCTGTTGAATCTGCACCAAATTGCTTTGGCAGAACTCAAAGAGTTGGGGCTGCAAAATGGGGAAATTCTGCAAAAATTGGAGGCTGTGGCAACTGGGCAGCAGATTTGTCAAGTGATGGTGAAATTGTCCGCCATAGAAATTGGCATCCGGGACGATTTGGCGCAAGTTCGGGAATTGCTGCAAACATTTATCGATACTTCCGCGCCCCGATTGCCGATTTCTTTGAAGTCCGAGACGATTATTGAAGACCGGACTAAAGACTTTACCGGGCGCAAGTTTGTATTTGAAGAAATTGCCAGTTTCTTGCATAAAAATGCGAAAGGCTATTTTGTTTTAGAAGCAGAACCGGGTGTCGGGAAAAGTTCAATTATGGCGCAGTCCGTGTTGATGATGAGAGGCCGCTGCGTTACTCATTTTAACTCGCGATCCGACGGGATTGTTGATGCAAAAATATTTCTCGAAAATGCCTGCATTCAGTTAATACAAGGCTTTAAGCTCAGGGATAAGTATCCGCAACTGCCGGAAAATGCGACTGCAAATGGCAATTTTTTAGGGCGACTGTTGGGGGAAGTCAGCGCTACATTGGGGGGGAAAAAGTTGATTTTTGTGGTAGATGCCCTCGATGAAGTAGATTTGAGTTTGCAAAGTAGCGGTAGCAACGTTCTCTATTTGCCGGAAGTTTTGCCGGATAACGTTTACTTTATTGTTTCCAAGCGGCCGGAATCTTTGCCTTTGCCGATGAATCATCGAGTGTTTGATTTGATGCAGTACGATGCAGAAAGTCGGGCAGATACGAAAGTTTATATTGCAAAACGCACCAGCAATAGCGCGTCGATTCAGAATTGGATTGCCAGTCATGATTTGAGCCTGGAACAGTTTGTGGAGGCAGTGGCTGAAAAAAGCCAGAACAATTTTATGTATCTCCGCTACGTGCTGAATGATATCGAAAACGGCGAGTACAGGGATGTTTCTTTGGAAGATTTGCCTAGGGAGTTGACAGGATATTATGGGAAGCATTGGGCACAGATGATGGGCAGGGAAGACGATCCGCTGTTGGAGATGAAAGTTAAGATTATCTACGTGATCTCGAAAGCGCGCGAAGCTGTTTCTCGCGGCTGGATTGCTAAATCGGTAGGCGAGACAGATTTTAAAGTACAGCAGGTACTCAAGAAATGGGATTCATTTTTGCGGCAGCAGCAAGTCAACGGCGAAATTCGCTACAGCACTTATCACAACAGTTTTCGCGAGTTTCTGGCAAAAGATGAAACCGTGCAATCTGCGGGGGTTAATGTTGAAGAACTTAACCGCCAAGGTATGAATAAAAGGATAGAAGGAGCGCCTATATGAGCGATTTGGGTGTGTGGTTGGCGAAGCAAAGTAAATCGGAGCAAGAATATTTGTTGAAGCATCAACCCAGGGATTTCATTGAGATTGGGCGAGATTTTAACCGTTATTATCGTTGGCTGACGGATTTTGGTTTTATTGAGGCGAAGTTAAAATTGTTGGGGGTGCAGCCGCTAATAGAGGATTACGATTTAGGGAGAAATGCAGATATGTTGCTGTCGGAGCAGCAAACTGAAACTTTGCGGTTCATTCAAGGGGCAATTCGCAAGTCGGCGCACGTTTTGGAAATGGATAAAAGGCAATTGGCTGGGCAATTATTGGGGAGGTTGTTGGATTTTGAAATGCCTGAGATTCGGGGGATGTTGGAACAGGCAAAGCAGTGGAAAGGTAGTCCTTGGCTGCGGCCTTTGAGGGCTAGTTTAGAGCGGCCGGGAGAAGGCTGTTTGAGAACTCTCATCGGTCATACTAGCTATGTAACAGGAGTAGCGATCGCACCAGACGGCAAAACCGCGATTTCCGGTTCATTAGATAAAACCCTGAAAATCTGGGACACCGAGACAGGTACCGAACTGCGAACCCTCACCGGCCATACTAGCTATGTAACAGGAGTAGCGATCGCACCAGACGGCAAAACCGCGATTTCCGGTTCATTAGATAAAACCCTGAAAATCTGGGACACCGAGACAGGTGCCGAACTCTTCACCCTCACCGGTCATACTTACGATGTAAAAGCAGTGGCGATCGCACCAGACGGAAAAACCGCGATTTCCGGTTCAGATGATAACACCCTGAAAATCTGGGACACCGAGACAGGTACCGAACTGCGAACCCTTACCGGTCATACTTACTCGGTAAATACAGTGGCGATCGCACCCGACGGAAAAACCGCGATTTCCGGTTCAGATGATAACACCCTGAAAATCTGGGACACCGAGACAGGTACTGAACTGCGAACCCTCACCGGTCATACTAGCGATGTAAATACAGTGGATCTCGCACCAGACGGAAAAACCGCGATTTCCGGTTCAGATGATAACACCCTGAAAATCTGGGACACCGAGACAGGTACCGAACTCTTCACCCTCACCGGTCATACTAAGTTAGTATGGGCAGTGGCGATAGCACCAGACGGCAAAACCGCGATTTCCGCTTCAGCGGATCAAACCCTGAAAATCTGGGACACCGAGACAGGTACCGAGCTCTTCACCCTCACCGGTCATACTGATTTGGTATATGCAGTAGCGATCGCACCAGACGGCAAAACCGCGATTTCCGCTTCATGGGATAAAACCCTGAAAATCTGGGACACCGAGAGAGGCACCAAACTCTTCACACTCACCCGTCATACTAGCTATGTAAGTGCAGTAGCGATCGCACCAGACGGCAAAACCGCGATTTCCGGTTCATTAGATAACACCCTGAAAATCTGGGACACCGAGAGTGGTACTGAACTGCGAACCCTCACCGGTCATACTAACTCAGTATGGGCAGTGGATCTCGCACCAGACGGCAAAACCGCGATTTCTGCTTCATGGGATAAAACCCTGAAAATCTGGGACACCGAGAGTGGTACCGAACTGCGAACCCTCACCAGTCATACTATGGAGGTAAGAGCAGTGGCGATCGCACCAGACGGCAAAACCGCGATTTCTGCTTCTAAAAATAACACCCTGAAAATCTGGGACACCGAGATGGGTACCGAACTGCAAACCCTCATCGGTCATACTAGCTATGTAAATGCAGTGGATCTCGCACCCGACGGCAAAATCGCGATTTCCGCTTCATCGGATGAAACCCTGAAAATCTGGGACACCGAGATGGGTACTGAACTGCGAACCCTCACCGGTCATACTGGCTATGTAAATGCAGTGGATCTCGCACCAGACGGCAAAACCGCGATTTCCGCTTCATCGGATCAAACCCTGAAAATCTGGGACACCGAGACAGGTATCGAACTGCGAACCCTCACCGGTCATACTAACGATGTAACAGCAGTCGCGATCGCACCAGACGGCAAAACCGCGATTTCCGCTTCAAACGATCACACCCTGAAAATCTGGGATTTGCTTAACGGCAAAGAGCTCGCTAGTTTCAGCGGAGAAAATAGCTTCGATTGCTGTGCAATTTCCCCTGATGGGGTGAGTGTTGTAGCGGGAGATGCGTCGGGCCGGGTGCATTTCCTGCGATTGGAGGGAGTTAGCGACGGGCGATAATCGGATTTTTGGGTCGATTTGGGCGATCTAATTTGAAATCCTCGGCGGTTGAAATCCCGGCGGTTAGAAACCGCGTCTACACAAACGATGTCCGCCTACGCGGACGAAGAGGGTATTCGGAGATTGAAAATCATCGGGTGAAATCTTCAACCCGCGAAGGCGGGTTTTGTCTGTGTAGCTGCGGTTTCCAACCGCCGGGGTTTTTTGGGTTTCAACTGGTTTTTTGTGGATGGGCGATCGGGTTTTTTGTGGATGTGCGATCGGATTTTTGGTGGATCTGCGATCGGATTTTGGTGGATGGGGGCGATCGGGTTTTTTGTTGATCCGGCGATCGGGTTTTAATGATTGGTATAAAATAGAGAGTGAGAGCAACGGAGTTTCTAAATGCCTGCTAAAGATGTTTTTCACGATACTGTCAAAACTGCCTTACAAAAAGACGGATGGATAGTTATCCGTGAAAACTTTCGGGTGCAAGTCGATGACGAAGGTTTAGCAATGTTTATCGATTTGACCGCAGAAAAGTTAATCAGTGCAGAAAAAGCAGGTCGAAAAATAGCTGTGGAAGTCAAGAGCTTTCGAGAGCGATCGGATTTCTACCAGTTTCATGCAGCCCTCGGTCAATTTCTCAACTGTCGAGCGGCATTGAGAGATATTATGCCAGATTTGATTGTGTACTTAGCAGTTCCTTTAGAAACCTACAATGAATTATTTAGGTTAAAATTCATTCAAGGACGTGTGGAAGAATACGATATCAAGCTGATTATTTTTCGTCCCGATTCGGAGGAAATTGTATTGTGGAGAAATTAAACTATACTGAAGCGATCGACAAAATTCTCAACAACTTCTCAGACATGGTGGTACGAGAAGGAACAGAAGTTAAAATTATTCGCGATCGCGAAAGCGGTAATTACCTGGTTATTCTCGCAGGCTGGAACGACCAATTAAGAGTCTACGGCGTTTCAGTTCACATTGAGCTTAAAGATGATAAAATCTGGATTCAACAGGATAGGACAGATACAGGAATAGCTGAAGAATTGGTCGAATTCGGAGTCCCAAAAACTGATATCGTACTTGCTTTTAAGTCTGGTTTTACTAGAAAGTTTACCGAATACGCTGTTAGTTAAATGATTCATTCGGCGCTAGGGATGATCCTCATATATACCAGCACGAGTCACCGCAAAATCCGATAGCGTAGGGACATTTACTGCCATGTTTTGAATGAACTCATCAGCCAATTCATCTAAAAGTATTTCCAACTCGCGATCGCTGATTTCTGCATCAGAATCACTTATTGTTGATAACACGCTCGGCGCTGACTTCCAAGTTAGGAAATCAACAAAATTAAGAACAACTTCTAGTTGCGGTTTACCTAAATAACGCAGCTTACTTACAATGCTTTCAATTACAGCTTCCATACATTTATAGTTGAGCTTTAATTGTGATTAATTTCAGGCAAATATAGCAAAAATATCAAATTTTGTCAATTTTACCCAACTGCGAGAGAATGGGAAGGGATCTCGGCTTTTTGGAAAACGGGCGATCGGGTTTTTTGTTGATCGGGCGATCGTTATATTATGTCCGGTCGATTCCCTCCGCTTCGCTTCGCCCAAAATCAGGTAGGGGCGGGTAAACCTGCCAATATCTGCCAATAATTGACAATCTCAAAAACCCGCCCCGGCCGGGATATTATGGTCAATCGATCGGACATGATATTACTTGTTTCTCGGATTGTATCAGGTTCAAAAAGATTGTGAGTAAAATAAACGGGGTTTGCGTCAGTTGTTTTTGTAAGTGAGTCTGGTAAAATGTTGGTAACATATTTTTTGAGATAGGCAATCGTGTAATAATTATGCTGCCTATCTTTTTTTACCACAACACAGCTCAATCCTTACCCAGTCTGGATTTTGGGCTGGTTCTCACCCCCCAGCACACTAACAATCCTATTTTTTAATAGTCGCTTGCAAATAAAGCAGCGGGTCTTCAGCAACCCAACCCAAACCCGAATTGTACCGAACTTCAAAATGCAAATGAGATGGCGAAATGTCCCGTTTTCCCGTCGTCCCCACAGTTCCCAAAACTTCTCCCGACTGCACTTTTTGACCGACTTTTACCGCAATATCTTTCAAATGAGCGTAGCGCGTTTGCTTCCCCGCTTCATGGTTCACCACCACTAAATTCCCGTAATCCCCCTGCGGCCCGGCAAAGGCGACAGTCCCTTCGCCCGCGGCCAAAACCTGCGTACCCTCCGACGCCAAAAAATCTACGCCGCTGTGGAAAAAAAATTCGCGCCGCGCCGGATGCAATTGCCGCCCGTAACGCAAAGCTTCCACTGCTGGGGCGGGCAGCGGAAATCCTTGCACCGATGGCGTTGCATCGGGATTGATAGAAGGCCCGATCGACCTATTCACCGCTGGCACAAACACCGTTTTCCCCAAAGGCCTGCACCCATTCGCCTCAAATAGCAAATCTGCGCGCACTTTGTAAGCTTCTGCCAGTTTTTGCCAATTCCAGCCCGCAGGCACTTCTACCTCGATGCCACTGTACGGAGGAATGACGATCGCACTTCCAGCAGATACTCCACCGCCCCGCAACATCGGATTTATCCCGATCAGTGCCGCAGGAATCACACTGTACTGCCGCGCGATGCTTTCTATTGTTTCGCCCTGGGCCACAGTGTGGCGACGCAACCGAGACATAGCCGGACTCGGGCAATCGCGGGCAGGGTCGGGGTTTTCTACAGGTGCACCTGAAGGAAGATTTGCAGGTGGGATTTCGGTATTTGCCGCCGTTTTCTCAACGGGTGCGATCGACCAAATTAATGCAAAAATCAGCGGAAATAAGCGTTTCAAAGTCATTATGTACATAAAAAAGTATTCATTTCGGACAGTTGACAATTTTAAAATCCTGTAAAATTGCATATTTACAAGCTCTAGCCACCCCCCAGACTGTAAATCCCAGGCTAAGCCAAGTTAGGATGAGAATTATTAGTTTGATTCGCTCTTGGTAAATCCGGCAAAATTGCCTGTGATGCCGATGGGCGCCTGCCTGTTAACAGCTATGTTCTTGAGGAAGCGGTACGCCCCGCCCCGCTTCCTTCCCGTCGCCAAGACAAAAATGCTTGATTCGGAACCTGTCTGCGGGGATGAGGTATTTAGCGGGAGTTATTAAATGAGTTTATCTTTTAAGCAAGCGACCCTTTATGTGACTTTGCTGTCAATCGGCGGAGGTATGGGATGGTTGGGAAATCGCTATCTGCAAGGCTCAAACAATCTGGAAACCGGATTGGTTTTGCCAGTAGTACGCCAGCAAATCCCCCCCTATGCGTCTCCTCCAGTTCTGGAAAATCGGGCGGTCGATCGCAGCAATCCCAATTTTATTGCTGAAGCAGCCGAAAAAGTCGGCCCGGCTGTAGTGCGGATTGACGCATCCAGCAAGGTGGCGAATCAAGTGCCGGAAGCATTCAAAAATCCTTTGTTTCGTCGGTTTTTTGGGGAGAATTTGCCACAGCCGGAAGAACGAGTCAGGAGAGGTACCGGTTCGGGATTTATTCTCACTCCTGACGGCCGCATCGTTACTAATGCTCACGTTGTCTCCGGGACGGATACTGTCAAGGTGACGCTCAAAGACGGCCGCGAGTTTGAGGGTAAGGTGCAGGGAGTCGATCCGCTGACGGATGTCGCTGTGGTTAAGATTAATGCTAAGGAACTGCCGCAGGTGGCTTTGGGTCGATCGGACAATATTGTACCGGGACAGTGGGCGATCGCGATCGGCAATCCTTTAGGTCTGGACAATACCGTGACTGTGGGCATTATCAGCGCTACGGGTCGATCGAGTTCTCAAGTCGGCATCCCCGACAAGCGAGTCCGCTTCATCCAAACCGACGCCGCCATCAACCCCGGCAATTCAGGCGGCCCCCTGCTCAATGACCAAGGCGAAGTAATTGGCATCAATACCGCTATCCGCGCGGACGCTCAAGGCTTGGGATTTGCAATTCCGATCGAAACCGCCAAACGAGTTTCCGATCAGCTATTCGCCAAAGGTAAAGCCGAACATCCCTATCTCGGCATTCAAATGGTCAGCTTGACAGCAGCCACCAAGGCAGAACTCAACAAACAGCTCGATAATAATAATAAAATTACCCTCGATCAAGGCGTAGCCGTGGCGCGAGTCGTGGAAAATTCCCCCGCTCAAAAAGCCGACTTGCGTCCCGGAGATGTCATTCAAAAAGTTGACGGAATTGCGGTTAACACTCCCGGTGACGTGCAAGAACGGGTGGAAAACACGGTTGTGGGCAAAGAACTCGAACTGGAAATTAACCGTTTGGGTCAAGTTCAGAATATTAAAGTACGTCCGGGTGCTTTTCCCCTATCGGGTAGCTCCGCCGGTGGGTAATACCATTTTCGATTTTCGATTTTCGATTTTCGATTTTCGATTAAAGAATTAAGAATGACTTACTGCATAAGGATTTGGAGCTTATCTGCAGTTGCATTCTTTTTTGAAATTGGTATTAGTTGCAAGGGTGGAGGATGGAAGATGAATCTGATGCTTTATAGTCCTGGAAGCAGTAACCGGGTTTTTTCACCAAAATCCTCGGTGTAGCGCTAGGGATTGCCGGTTAACAGCCCGGTTTCTTAATTCCCTGTGCCTCCATGATTCAGGATTATGGATTTTTCTGAACAACTTTCATCTTTCTGGCTTCCCCAACCCGTTGACCTTTTTACTTGTCTTTGGGTGAGTTTGGTTGAATCGAGCTGGTGCTTGCTAAATTTTCTTCGAGGTGCATCCTTTGCTCCATTTGCCTCAAAAAATATCCTGTCATCATCGCTGAAGCTAGCAAACCTGCTAAGTTTTCGCGATCGGTGGTAATTTCGACGTTAAAATTTTCTGAAGGCAAAACGCCGACAAGTCCTTGAACGTTATGAGAGATTATTTCTCTGATGTCGGGGCTGACGGACTTGGCGACGCGGGCTAGAACCTCCGGGGATTGGTGTTGGAGGTACTTCAGCAGTGGATTGACTGCGGTTTGTTGGGCATTGGATGTGTCAAAGTCAGGGTGAAAAACCATTTGGCGATTCTTAATTTCTGGCTGGTTACATTCTACTTCAAACTACTCGTCATTGCTTGGGTACAAATTTGCCTGAAAGTCAATTTGCAATTGTTTTGGCAGTTGGTCTACTTGAAAGTACCGATGAAATTTCTCGGTAACTTGTAACCAATACGACCGCCCTTCAGTCGGCCGCCGTTTGCGGACGAAACCCATTTCTACCAGTTCCTGCACTTGTTGGTAAGCTCCGGAACCTCGCAAGTTAACTAAATCAGGCTGAGCGATGCCGCCTTTGAGGGCGATCGCCGCCAGCGTCCGCAAAGCTCCCACACCTAATTCTGGAGGTATTAAAGTTTGCATTAAACTGGCAAACTCTTCTCTGAGTTGCAGGCTGTATCCTGTGGGGGTTTCGACGACTTCTAATGCACTGTCGCGGTGGGACGAGTCAGACATGAGTTCGATGATGGCGTCTTCGGCTTCGGCTCGATCGCACTTGGCAATCTCGGCAATTTCTGCGATCGACACTGGCTGACCTTTTAGGTAAAGTATGGCTTCTATTGTTGTGGCTAAGCGAGTCATTTGGGAATTAGTAATGAGGAATGGGGACGTTGAAAGAAGAAGGAATAAGCAAAAAAGAAGAAGGAATCAGGAAAACAACAGTTATCCGTATTTCCGTAACTTCCGTGTCGTGAAGAATGAGAGTTAGGAATAAACATTCCCCTTACACAAATTATTAATAGTGTAGGTTAGGTTGAGAAACAAAACCTACACTATTAATTTTCTTTTTTTATATCAATCCGAGACGCAGGAATATATAACAACGTTTCTAGCTCTCCTGAGCTTATGGTAAAATATATCAACCAATACAGATGACGGGGCTAGGATCGATTTTTGGTAAAAAAATATGGGGTGAGTCTTGTTAAGAAGCCCCATCAGTTAAAAATGTTACCTCAATCATACCAAATTTGTTTCCAACACCAGCTCAAAAACACCGAATACTTGACTGTGAGTATTTTAGTTTTTCTGCTCCCAACCCATAAACAAGTGAGTATTGAGTTATTGGCGAAATTGATGCCATACCCAATCATGTTTGAGAGCCGACGACGTTCTATTCAACGGTTTCTCAAGCTACCTATCCTCAAGATAGAAAAGCTTTGGTTTCATCTGCTTAAATATATCTGGAGAACTCAATTTAAAAAGAAACAAGAGTTGAATGTCGCCATTTATAGAACGCAGTGGCGAGATAAAAATATGTTGATGATTAGCCTGATTGGGGACAAGAGAGCTTTACCGTTGTAGTAATTAATTGTGTCCTACTACTTATCGAAATAGTGGCGAAGATGAAGACTGGTATTTACTCACCAATATCGCGAAATTGAAACAAGCTGTAACAGCGTTTAAATGTCGCAGTGGTATCGAAGCAATGTTTAAGGATTGTAAAACAGGAGGCTATAATCTTGAAAAAAGTTACCCTTGTGACGACCGCCTCAAAACTTTAATATTATAAAACTTTAATATTTTTAATAGCTTTAGCTTAGAGTTGTGCGATTTTACAAGGACACAAGCTCAAGCTTATGGGAATTCCTAAATACATCGGTCGCCTTACGGTCGTCGAGGCTATCGCAACGCCGTCATAGTAGCTTTTGAATTGGATTATACGGTCAATCGTGGGCGCAGCGAAGCGGAGGGAGTAGGCAGGGAGCTTTGCCATGCACCTATTGCGGAATTGATGAAAATTAGACGCAATCAGCTCCTATTCCCTCAGATTAGCAACCCGGAGTTTTAACAACGGAAAAAGGAATAGTATCCCAGTGAGGGCAGTGCGTCTTTGTAGAGACGGAAAAAATAAGAGTAAAAAACCCTGAAGACTGCAGAGAATTAAGTCATCATCATCACCATGTAGAAAGAGAGGTCAAGCCCTCGGTCTA
>NZ_JAUBPT010000118.1:0-24727 GCF_036700905.1 Microcoleus sp. S13_C3
AACGATCGTTTTGTGTTAAGCGCTAATAGCGGTCTGGATACTGTGCTCAATTTTTCTGTAGGAACTGATAAGTTTGTCCTGGCTGGTGGCTTGAGTTTTGAGGCTTTGCAAATTAACTCGATGGCCAATGGCACACTGCTACAAGTTGCGGCGACTGGTCAGGTTTTGGCTCAGGTTTTTGGGGCTGATAATACTATTACCTCTCTGGATTTTCTGACTCTTTCTCCTTAAGACAGACCTCACAAAAAACAGCGTGTAGGGTTCCATTCACACAGCACCTTACCGCTGTTTATTCAAAAATTCTAATCCTAAAAAAATAGCTGCGATGCTTCCTGCTACACAAATTTCTCGGTTTGCTATTTTTAACAAAACTTCGGTAATAGGGACTAAAACTACTTCAATATCTTCTGTAATATCCAATTGTATTTTGCTGGCAAGCTGGACATTTTTAGCAAAGTATAGGTAGATAGAATTGGTGTCTTTGACGGGGTTATCATATAAGGTTGCGAGTTCCAAAATTTCTTCAGCAACATATCCAGTTTCTTCGGCAAGTTCTCTGGCGGCTGCCGATTTCCCGCTCTCTTCAGCAGGGTTGAAAGATCCAGCAGGCAGTTCCAGCAAAATTTCGCCTACTCCGTGCCTGTATTGGCGGACTAATACAAGTTCTTGCTGCTCTGTAGTGGCAAATACGAGGGCGATATTGGGTCGGACATTAACAAAAAAATTGTCTATAATTTTTCCGCTTGGCAATTCTATTTCATCTTGTCGAACCTGACACCACTTGTTGTTAAGAACGAAGCGCGATCGCAATAATCTCCATTTAGTTAAATTTTTCATATCGCAATAATGCTAAACTTTCAGCGTCATCCCAAGGCAAAATTTTCCCATCCATAATCTATTTCAGATCAAAAATTTCACCCAGCAGCCATGCCATACAGAAAATTACCACGAAAATTTTGGGCAGACTTACAAAAATTGACTGTTAATTCTCTAGCACCCAGATTGTTTGCGATCGAGTCACTGAGTCTGAGTCTAGCAGTCGTTGCGGCAGTTGCAGCAGTGGCCGCAACACTGGAACCAGCAAATGCTTCTACAGTCACAAGTTGGAAATTCGATCCGGCGACAAATCAGCTAGAAATTACTCTTCCAGAGGGAACAACCCCCACATATTCTCTACTCAACCCGTCTCAGATTGCTGTGGATTTGCCCAATACTGAGATCGGAGTAGATGCAACTCAGCTATACCCACAAGGTAGAGTGCGTTCTGTGGGGGTGAGTCAACTTCAACCGGGAAGGGCGAGAATTCTGGTCAATTTGGCTCCAGGAGTCGGTTTCAGGGCAGGGCAAGTTCAATTCCAAAGAATTGGGGTAGAAAATCGCTGGGTGTTACGCCCTTCGATCGAACCGACTCCAATTATGGAAACTCCCGAAACTAAACCCCAGCCTGCAATACAAGTACCGCAAAACCAGCCGCCGACTGATTCCAACTCAACTGCTGCCTCAAAGGTCGATCGAGCTGAGCCTCCTACTTCCCTGAATCCCGCTACAAATTATTCGCAGCCGCCAACTCCAAATGACCAAATCCGGCCGCTAAGAGTGCCTTTAGTCAATGTTCGCCTTGACGAACGCCGTGGGGTACAAGCGGCTGCTCTACCCCGCCTAGATCCTCAAATAACGGCTGCTTCAGCACCCCAACAGCGGACGCTTACTTTTGGTGAACCGCTTCCTCGCGGACGATCGAATGCTCCTTTGCAGGCTGCGACTGGGGCGAATGTCTTGTTGCCGACTGGCACGGAGCTGAGTTTGCTATACCCGGGCGATCGGGCTTTGCGGCTGCAAGCGAAGCCCAGCCGAGAGGAAGTGCTGTTGCTGCAAGGGGGAATTCTCGACAGTCGCGGTAATACGATCGTACCTGCTAATACGCC
This sequence comes from Microcoleus sp. S13_C3, assembly GCF_036700905.1. Classification (NCBI taxonomy): domain Bacteria; kingdom Bacillati; phylum Cyanobacteriota; class Cyanophyceae; order Oscillatoriales; family Microcoleaceae; genus Microcoleus; species Microcoleus sp. S13_C3. The sequence continues at coordinate 1,926 of NZ_JAUBPT010000118.1, forward strand.
GGTCATCGGCCGGTTTGAAACAACGAACCTCGGCAGTCGATTTGTGGTCGAAGCTATTAGTCTCAACGGTCGCAATATCCCTCTCTTCGCTCGCTCCGAACCCGTGGGCGGCCGCCGACAAGAGCCTTCCGATCGCAGTTTGTTGCGAAATACTGGTATTGGTGGCTTAGCTTTGTTCTTGCTGAGCGGCTTTTCTGGTATCGGTTTGTTGGCGGGAGCAGCCGGTGGTGTTGCTACAACTTACGTCGCTGCTCCTCAACCTGCTACGATTCAACCCGGTCAAATTTTGCAAGTTCAGTTAACGGAAGATTTCCCCCAGTTAGGTTTTTGAAGGAAGAGGGAAGTTCGGCAACGGATTTTGTAACGGATGTAACGGATGTCAGGAAGAAGGAAGAAGGAAGAACAAAGAGGTTCGAGGGAAGAAGGAAGACTTTTTTCTTCCCTCGAACCTCTTTGTTCAAAATTTACTTAGGATCGCGAATTAAATAACTTACAATTTTAATTGTTATTGTGGGATGGGCGTCCCGCCCGTCCTTTTTGGACGGGCGGGACGCCCATCCCACTTTCAAGAGTGGAAGTTATTTAATTCTCATTCCTTAGAGCAGTTTTCCATTCTCTAAAATAAAGTAAGGACTTAGGCAAAGCCTAAGTCCTACCCCATATCTGTAATTGACTCAACTGAAAACCGCTATATCGGCGATTTAGAAATTTTGACCTTCCGTGGTTGGAGCTATCGAACCCGGTTGGTTGAGGAACAGGTTTTTAGCGCCGTCGTTTTGGTAGATACAGTTAATTTCGGGTTGAGCTTCCAGGGGGCCGGTGAAGCCAAAGGTGTTCATGCGATTTTTGCACTCTCGCACTTGGTCTTGGCTGATGAGTTTTCTTTGTTCGAGAATTGCCCAGTTATTGGTTCGCAGGACGCATCCGGGGCGCATACTCGGCTGCGAGATGTAGACGTTGAAGGGGTTGAGGGTGACGTAGAGGCGCATATCTGTCACCATCGCGCTTGCTCCAAACTGCACGCAAAGTTCTGGGTTCGGGGCGCTGCGATCGATAAATTCGCGGGATGCTACGTTCTCTGGGCTAATTGTAGCGGTGGAGCTAAAGGCAATGCCAATGCCAATTCCCAGAATAAAGACGGCTGTTAAAATCCCTAGGGTGGCGGAATTGAGGAAAGAGGGTTTACCGGACTGAGGTTGACGCCGCGACTGTCCGCCAAAGGAGCCGGAGTAGTCGGAGTCTTCATCTCCTCGGGATGGGTCGCTGCTGAATCTGTCGTTGTAGGATTTAGGTTTGCGTTTCATATAAGGTTCCGTCAGATACATTTAACCCGGTAAATCCAGGATGGCGCCTCGATCTACTGTGTATGGCAGATCAGGCATCGCTTTTAGCGAGCCCTGATAGGGAGGTATCTCTCAAAGCTTTCAACAAAATATTGAAAGCGCTATTCAATGCGTTACGCTTTTGGGAGCTGAGCCGTTACGCTTACTAGGAAACTTTTTCGCTTAGTCCGATGCTTCGGCGCTGGTTTCAAACGGTAGCCTATCCTATTACATACTACCACTGTCTACCGCTATCTTCTAAGAGTTTACAAGAATTCGTTTACTATACGAAAACAGTTCTGGAGACTCAACAGGTAGTAGTTTGTTATTTTTAACCGATCGCGCCTTTCTAATATTATGGCGCTAGGAAGGTGGTTGCCCAGGGTCCAGGACACCCCCTGTGGGTTTGGTGTTGGGTTCACAGCTCGCGATCGACCAAGGGGCCGCCTTGTCTGAATTTTCAGATTTCAATAAAATAGCTGAAAGTGAGATAGTCTTGCACAGCGGAGGAATCCGGCTCAAGATTGTTGACAAATTTTAACATTTTACAAGTCAGGAGGTATAGATTAGTGTCTGTCGAAATTATTCAAAAGCCTTCCACAGTCCGCAAGCTTGCACCGCGCTACCGCGTTCTGCTGCACAATGATGATTTCAATCCTATGGAGTACGTGGTGCAGACTTTGATGGCGACGGTACCGAGTCTGACTCAGCCACAGGCGGTAAATGTGATGATGGAAGCCCATACTAACGGGATGGGATTGGTGATTGTTTGCGCTCTCGAACACGCTGAGTTTTACGCTGAAACGCTCAATAATCACGGATTGAGCAGCAGCATCGAACCTGACGATTAGAACCTGACGGTACTGCAACGGATTCGCCCAGCCGGTTTCAGACTTATACCGTCAACCCTCATACATACCAAAAAGCCAAGGGTTCGGCCCTTGGCTTTTTGGTATATTTAATGCGGTAGATATGGAAACTTGAAGAGCATAGGTTTTTCGGAAAGGCCGGAAGTGGTTCGGAGCTAGGTGAGCTCTCGCGCCAATTTCAACTCTTCAATCTCAAATCTTTATCAGAGGAAATTAATAACGTCCTCCGCCGCCGCCCCCTCCGCGAGCAAATTTTCCAGGACCACCGCCGCCCCGGTTGCCGCCGCCCCGGCCACCTTCATCTTCGCGGGGCTTGGCTTTGTTAACTTTGAGGTCGCGACCCATCCACTCTGCTCCGTCGAGAGCAGCAATCGCTGCATCTTCTTCTGCATCTGTGGACATTTCTACAAAACCGAAGCCGCGGGGGCGACTGGTTTCTCTGTCGGTAGGTAGATGTACCCGCTTAACAGTTCCGTATTCGGCGAAGACGGTGGTGATGTCTTCTTGGGTAACTTGGTAGGATAAGTTACCGACGTATATCGACATGAGGAATAACTCCAAAATTTAGACAGTGCGAAGATTTCAGTTTCGGAGAGTCCCCTGCCGATACAGAAGGGCAAGTTTTTAGACAATTCTGTAGCAATGAACAAAGCCTGCAACTGAATCTGATTCACACTTGGTACTTTAACATAGAATAATGTCTTTTGAGTAGGTTTCAGGAGTTAATTAAGTAGTTCTAATTAAAGGTAAAACTTTTAGGGTATTCAGAAACCTGGTCGATCGGCGTGATGTTTTGCCTGCATTGGAAGCAGAGAAAGTTATGCCGCCCCCTCTCACCGCAGGAAAGATACATCCACCTTGCCAAAGTTGGTACTCAAAGCTAGGTTTACGTTTTCCAGGGCTTTGACTAACCACACCACGCCTTCTCGGGTACTGCATTCGTAGTGACCGAACAAAATTGCCAGCCGCTTTTCTAGGTAGGGCTTGACTTTGCCGCAAATTAGTACGATTTTCAGCAGCAAACCTGTGGTTTGGGTCGGCCCGAGGTTTGAGATCAGGTCGATGAAGACAAAGTGGTTGGGTCGCACAGGACTCTCTACTACTAAAAAGTTCAATAACTGGCTGCAAGTTCTGATCATTAAAAATTCATTAAACTTTTGATCGTCGCTGTGAGGCAGGGTATTTTGTAGTTGCTTATACAATTTTTCGTTAAAGAGACGTTTGCCGTAGCGATCGTCGGTGACAGAAGAAATCAGGTATTCGTACAAGTCGTCTTTAAAGGAGTGGTAGGACTGATTTGTGCTGGCGTTCGCCGTGAAACGGCCCGCTAGCTGTCTGTAGGTATCGGCTCCCTCTACTTTTCCGACAAAGTGCTTGAGGGCAAAGAATAGTTCCGGGTCGGTCAACAGGGTCGGGTTTTTTATAGGCTGTATACTTCTTTGAAAGACAATTGAGGTTTCCCGGCGCGCTGTTTGGGCTTTTCTCACTTGGTGAGCCACGTATTGCGAGAGGTTGACCTCAAATTGCTGCTGCTTTTGAGCTTGGATTTTTTTAATGATTTTCTGCTGTTCGTAGGTGCTGTCGTCGCTGAGGAGGCAGTGTTTGTAGAGGTAAGGGTAACGGGGAATTAAGGTTCCGAGGGGAAGGGTAGCTGGGGTTTTGCTGTTGCTGCTATCTTCATTGTTGTGAGTTATGACTTTGGCTAAACGCTGGAGGGTGAGGTACTGTTCGCTTTCGGTAAATTGATTTACTAATTGGGGGATGGAGCCTCGCCCCCGCGATCGATTGTATCCCAATAATATTTTGGGCGCTTCTTCAAACAGAGCGATCAATTCAGGGATGGCTGCTTGCTTGCTGGGGTAAGTTTGCCAGCGGTTGATCAGGATGTGGCAGCAGCGGTTGAGGATGTACTTGAACTCTTGTTCGGCGTTTTCTGAGGCTGCTATTTTTTCGAGTGCTTCGGCGACGGAGCGATCGGGATATCCGGTACCGTGGATAAACAAAGTGCGAAAGCGGCTGATGAGTTCGGCCGGCTGCTCTCGTTGTACCAACTCCAGCCAGTGCTTGTAAAGTAGCTGTTCTTCTTCGTGGCTTTGTCTGTTGTAGTTGTTCACTGTGGATTAACCCTCCGAGGCTGGGGCAGTAGCTTTCAGCCCTATTAGCTTGATAAATGGGCAAATGAATCGCAATAATTGAGTCAACCGAGCTTCTCGCCGGATGAGGCTTATGGGTAGAAGCTTTCAGCAGCTTAAGCCGATCGATATTGTTTGCTTAGTTAAACTATTTCCCAACAACAGCATGGCATGAATTGTTGCTAATTAGCAAGGCCTAAAATCACCAGAGACTTTGTAAAGTATTGGTAAAGATTGTCGAGTGATACGGGAGGATTTCTTGGTTGGCTGACGATTTAGTATTAGGATTGTCAAGGTCAATCCGGGTCGGCAGCCCCCAATCAGTTAAATTGGAGGTCGGGCGAGGTAGGATTAGCTGTGAAAATAATTATTTGAAATGTGAGTGCTGGTTATGGTTTGTCGCGTAAGTATCGCCCAACTTGCTGAAATTTTAACTGTACCTTTGCCTGCTGTGTCTGAGGGCGTTTTGACAGCTTTAGGGACAGGTATTGCCACAGATACGCGCACTCTTGAAGGGGGCGAGGTATTTTTGGCGCTGCGGGGAGACAATTTTGACGGCCATCAATTTGTGGCAAAAGCCAGGGATTTGGGGGCGATTGCGGCGATTGTCGATCGAGATTGGCAAGAGGAATTGCCTAATTTTCCGCTGTTGCGCGTTGACGATACTTTAAAAGCTTATCAGTCGATCGCCCGTTGGTGGCGTGACCAATTCAGTATACCTATAGTTGCTGTTACTGGTTCTGTAGGTAAAACTACTGTTAAAGAGTTAATTGCGGCGGTTTTGTCAACGAAGGGAAATGTTCTTAAAACTCAATATAACTACAACAATGAAATTGGAGTACCAAAAACTCTGTTGGAGCTTTCACCTACACACAATTATGCTGTGATTGAAATGGGTATGCGCGGGCTCGGGGAAATTGCGCTGCTGTCGCAAATTGCGCGTCCTACTGTTGCGGTAATTACTAATGTAGGAACGGCGCATATTGGGCGATTGGGTTCCGAAGAGGCGATCGCCCAAGCTAAGTGCGAACTTTTAGCCGAAATGCCTGCTGATAGCATTGCTATTCTAAATCACGATAATCATAGATTAATGGCAACTGCGGCGAAAGTTTGGCAGGGAAAAACTTTAACTTACGGTTTAGAAGACGGCGATTTGTGCGGAGAATTGCTCAACCATGATACAATGTTAGTAGAAGGTGTAGAATTGCCGCTGCCGCTGCCGGGACGACACAATGCTGTAAATTATTTGGCGGCTTTGGCGGTAGGAAAAGTGTTAGGTATTAATTGGGAAGTTTTAAAGCAAGGTTTGTCTGTGCAGTTACCGGATGGACGGGCGCGCCGCTACGATTTGCCCAATGATATTGTGATTCTGGATGAGACTTACAATGCTGGTTTGGAGTCGATGTTGGCGGCCCTGAGACTGTTAGCAGATACTCCAGGAAAGCGCCGGATTGCGGTGTTAGGAACGATGAAGGAATTGGGCGAAAGGGCGATCGAGTTTCACCGACAAGTGGGAATGGCGGCGCGAGATTTACATCTTGATGCTTTGTTTGTTTTTGCTGATTTTGAGGAAGCAGCGGCGATGGCCGCGGGCGCTGCGGGTTTGCCTTTTGTGGAGATAGGAGATATTACAGCCAAGGATGGGCGGGAAGATTTAGCAAAGCGGTTGTTGGGATTTGTCGAAAAGGGCGATCGTATTTTATTTAAGGCCTCTCATTCGGTGGAGTTAAATCGAGTTGTGGAGAAGTTTCGCGCTGATTGGGCGGGGGAGTAATAGAAAAGAAATTTTGGGGATTTGAAATTATGCGATCGCTTCTAGTCGATCGCCGCCTCAAACTCACGTTTCGATCGTTGATGCGTAGGGTAAGATGCCCATCTGCACCTAAGTCCCGATGCCTCAATATTTTGATAGCCCTCTGGCCTCGATTTCGATATCGGGATCGATCTCAATTATTGAAATTTTGGCATTTTCAACTACTGTATTTCCGAGCATTGTATTGTGCATTGCCTCAAACTTAGATTCATCCTTAGCAATTCGTTCGTAGTGCAAAATTACGTGATAACGCTTTTCAATTGGCTCTCCAGAATCCGAAATTTCCACCGCGTCCCAATCTATATTTTGAGACTCTTCGGCTTGCTGGCGGTAGCGAGATGCTAAATTTTCCAGGGCGATCGCGATCGCGTGTTCTTTCGTTTGTCCGTAAAAATTCATGGTATCATTGGGGCGATCGCTCAGAGATGACGAAATCTGACAAAGATACTGCCCGTTTGATTGAGCGCAAACGTCGATCGCAATTGTACCAGCAGTGCGATCGGGATTTATTTGAGTCATAAGCTGTTCGGCATTTAAAAGACGATAGTAGGGTGCGCCAGTCCATAAGCGTTTCCCTTGTCCAGTAAGTATTCTAACTGACCACGAATTTCTTGAGGGTAGAAGCCCCCGGATTTATCCGTGCAATCAATCCAAAATCGAAAATCGAAAATCCTCAAGCCCCCGCATTTATCCGTGGGGTCAATCTAAAATCTAAAATCTAAAATCTAAAATCTAAAATCTAAAATCGATTGACGCACCCTACAAGGCTGAAACTCACCACAGCACAAGTTTTAGGAGCCGGGGAAGCATGACCTATTTCAGGATATGTCGAAAAAAAGCTAAAATATCGATTAGTTTTCGTTTCACTTGTCATGTCGGAGAGCAAATATGAGTTCAGTTGAGGAAACCGAAATGTCAGAAATCGTTGACTTGCCACTCATAGGGTCTGCTGAACAATATCTCTTCTCAGTCGAAGACAATCGAGAGCGTGCTGATAAGCTAAAAGAATTACTTGTTCCTAAGCTTAAAATAATCATTAAACAAGCTTGTGACCAAATTCACCAAGTTTATGGCACAGATGTACTCTCAGATTGTCGAATAGTGACTACACCAGCTCATCGCTCTGGAGCCAAGAAAACCAAGCCCGTGGAAATAGCAACCGCTGGCTTGACTATAAATGGAACAAAAACTTGGTATTTCCAACAGAGGTTAGAGTGTACTTCTGATAGTTTATTTGTGAACTTTTTTGGATTGAGAGGGCTAGAAGGAAATCCGATTGTCCAAGTCTTGAATAACAATTTAAAAAATGTAAGTCGGATTTTAAAACAGGGTAGATATGAAATTATCTCTCATACTATTACACCTACTATTACACAGGAAGAAGCTGACGGGTTAGAGTATGATGAGTACATTAACAAAATGCAATTGGTTCCTGAACGAGAGTGGAAAGGTACTTATATTCTGAGTCCATCCCTAGTTCTTCCTATTAACTACCAGCCGGGAAGTCCCTCGGTATATTCAGAGGGGATGAATCTGAGCGCTAAGCGAAGTACCCCGAATGAATTACCGCAGGGATGAAAGGCTCGTCGGATGGAGGAACGGAAGCCGACAATTAGACTTGCCTACTATGAATCAATCTTCGGGAGCATCTTGATTTTCGATGTTCTTCCCAGTGCTAAAATAGTAATTTGGTGTTGCATTTTAGACGTACATAAACTATACTATGCAAAGGTCGAAAATAGGAAGTTTAGAAATGCAACTAACTTACAAATACCGCCTCAAACCCACCAAAGCCCAACTAACGACGATTGTGGCTCACTTAGAACTTTGTCGCCGGCAGTACAACTACCGACTCAGCGAAAGATTTAGGTGGTGGGAAGCCACGAGAACGCCCATAAACGCTTGCCCATTGATTGTTTCGATAGTCCCTGTTGAGGAGATTTATCGAAATATTCCTTTGACGAGAGTGCAAACTAGAGATGGCAGAAAGAAGGATGAATCAGGCAATCCTTTGACCAGGAAAGGTGACGTTTTCTCGAACATTGAAGGCGGATATGTACAGTGGCAGACGATACAACTTGCTGACCTAAAAAACACTAAAAAGCTGTTTCCTGATTATAAAGTGTTGGATTCTCAGGTTTTGCAAGATGTCGTCAACAGAGTAGAAACTTCCTTTTCAAACTTTACTACGCCCGACAAAAATGGCAATCGTAGAGGCAAGCCTAAATTCAAGGGGCTTCACTACTACAAATCCTTCACTTATCCTCAATTAGACAACCTAAATATTGTCAAGGACGAGCAAAATAGGATTTGTATTAGCCTTGCCAAAATAGGTCAAGTACCTATGGTTTTTCACCGCCCAATACCAACAGGGTTCAAAGTTAAGACGGGTAGTGTTATCAGAGAAGCGGATGGGTGGTATATTTCCTTGACGCTAGAAGATAAGACGGTTCCCGTAACGGTTGCAGAAATTCAACCGACTGATGAAAATACTGTGGGTATCGACTTGGGAATTACTAATTACGCTTACCTTTCCAATGGTGAAAGAGTTGAAAACCCTAGATTCTTGAGAAAGTCGGCTCAGAAGTTGGCAAGGCTTCAAGCGAAGCTAGCTAAAAAAATCAAGGGTTCTAAGCCTTGGAGAATTGTCAAGGATAAGGTTTCCAGACTCCTTCAGTTCGTGGCTAGAGCTAGATTAGATTTTCAGTTCAAAACTGCACATGAGTTATTCGGTAAATGTGATGTTTTAGTTGTTGAAGACTTGAGTGTCAAAAATCTGACTAGACGTGCCAAGCCCAAGACCGATATTGAGAATGGTAATTTGGTTTATTTACCGAACGGTCAGTCAGCTAAGAGCGGTTTGAATAAGTCCATGCTTGATGCCGCTCACGGGCAATTCGCCAACGTTCTAAAATATGTCGCTTGGAAGCTAGGTAAAACCGTTTTGTTTGTCGATCCGAAAGGAACTTCTCAACATTGCTGGAACTGTCTCAATAAAGTCCCGAAAGAATTATCGGAACGGTGGCATTCTTGCCAGTGTGGGGAATCTTTAGATCGAGACGAAAATTCAGCTAAACTCGTCAGAAAGATTGGTCTGAGTTATGAAAGTGGCGGGGGAACTCCGTCACTCAAAAAAGCCTTTGAAAAAAAGGAAAAAGAAGCCTGCGGTCTAACTGTACCCAGTTGACCGTCAGGTTAGTTCACAGACCTAGATGCAACTCAGCCAGTGATTGATAACTTTGTCGAACTCTTTGCTATCTTTCGTGCTGCAATAAATGTGTATCTTGGTAAGGAAGACCGTTTTGAGGACTACCTAAAATGTTTGAGGGATTGGCAAAATCCGCTTCAGGTTCAGGAATCTGTAACTACTACTAGATTCTTTCCTGATGAAGTAGATTCAGTACAAACATTTCGTGAGGGGGCAGTACGGCAAGTTTCAGTCAACGCCTATGAACGAGAGCCTAAAGCTCGGCAAAAATGTATTGATTATTACGGTTCAAGTTGCTCTATTTGTGATTTCAATTTTGGCAAAGCTTTTGGGCAACCGGGAAAAGGTTTCATTCATGTTCATCATCTAAGACCCCTTTCAGAAATTGCAGAAGAGTATGAAATTGACCCTATAAAAGATTTGCGTCCTGTTTGTCCAAATTGTCACGCTATGATTCATCGTCGTTCACCACCATTAAGTCTTGAAGAAATCAAGATGTTGTTGAAGTCTGCTCGTGGTTCTACTATCTAATATGTGGGGCTTGCTGAATAAGCCGATCGCAAACCCAGACCACGCAATATGCGGTATATTCAGCAAACCCTAATTACTATCAACGGGGTTTTAAACCCAGTTTTCTAATAAAATGCCTACTGTCGGCGAATCATAGCCATCACAGCATCAACCGTAAGTTCCGGGAGAATACCTAAAACTGGTAAAATATCTGCACCCGAACAGATTATAGGTAGCTCCTCACCCTGCCATACCCAAACTTGTTGGTGAGAGATATCGATTAGCCATGCTAATTGCGTGCCGTTAATGAGGCAGTGGAGGATCTTATTCTGCAATTTTAAAGTGCTTTGATCCGGCGATAGAATTTCAATTAACCAATCCGGTGCGCCGTTAAGTGGTCCGTCTTCATCGGTAAGCCGATCGCCTGCTACAATCGCTATATCTGGTACTGGCGAGTAGGGAAGTACCAAGCAACGCAACTCTGGTATCGCTTCAAACCGATCAGTCCGATCGTTGATATAGTTAACCAAGTTGTGTTGCAGTCGCGAATGAAAAAGGGTTGGCATAGTTTTTTGAACTGCTCGTCCCAGAATAAATTCCCATGCAGGCGAGGATTCAATATCCGGTTGAGCGAGGAAGTCTGTTAGTGAAAGTGTTGCGATCGACTCAATCATATTTTTTTGTCGAACCTCACTGTACTTATTATCTAGATTAAATCCCCGACTTCGTAGAAGTTGTCGGGGATTGAATTGTTCTGTTTGACTCCAGATAGCACCTACCGGGAGTCAAAAGCACTACTACTTCGCAGCTTGACGCTCTTTTGCCGCCTTGATCACTTCTTCAGCGATGTTATTCGGACAAGGAGCATAGTGCGAGAAGGACATGGAAAACTGACCGCGCCCAGAGGTCATAGTACGCAAATCGCTAATGTAACCAAACATTTCGCTCAACGGTACATCTGCCTTGATCCGCGCTCCTGTCTGGCTTGTTTCCTGAGATTTCATCATCCCCCGGCGGCGGTTGAGGTCGCCGATCACGTCGCCCATGTAATCATCTGGAGTGAATACATCGACATTCATAATCGGTTCGAGCAACTGAGGCCCGGCTTTCGGCAGAGACTGCCGATAGGCCGCTTTGGCAGCAATTTCAAAGGCCATTGCTGACGAGTCAACGGGGTGGAAACCGCCTTCTAGAAGCGTGAATTTCAAGTCCAAGCAGGGGAATCCAGCCAAGACGCCTTTGTCGATGCAGCTTTCAAAGCCTTTTTCGACGGCTGGCCAATATTCTCTCGGCACACTACCACCTGTCACTTTTGACTCAAACTGGAAGCCGCTTCCCACCTCACCAGGCTCGATCACGTAGCCGATTTTGGCAAATTGACCGGAACCACCTGATTGCTTTTTGTGGGTGTATTCGTCTTCGAGGCGCTTGGTAATCGACTCGCGGTAGGCTACCTGTGGTTCGCCGACTTCTACTTCGATACCGTGGGTGCGCTTGAGAATGTCTACTTTGATGTCGAGGTGTAACTCGCCCATCCCCTTGAGAATCGTTTCGCCGCTTTCTTGATCCGTCACCATGTGGAAGGATGGGTCTTCTTGCACCATCTTGGTGAGGGCTGCTCCCATTTTTTCTTCGCCGCCTTTTTGTTTCGGTTTGACCGAAATCGAAATAACGGGATCGGGGAATACCATCGGCTCTAGGGTTGCGGGATTTTTGGGGTCGCAGATGGTGTGTCCGGTGCGGACGTTTTTCATACCGACGATCGCCACAATGTCCCCTGCTTGCGCGGATTCAATTTCTTCGCGAGAGTTGGCGTGCATTTCCACCAAACGGCTGATGCGCTCGGTTTTGCCTGTGGCGGTGTTGAGTACGGTGTCGCCCTTGGACAACTTACCGGAGTACAGGCGCGTGAAGGTTAAAGCACCGTAGCGATCGTCCATGATCTTAAACGCGAGTGCCCGCAATGGCCTATTGGGATCGACGATCGCAAACTCGCCGGTTTCCTCACCATCGAGATCGACTTCTGGCTGCGGTGTGACTTCCATCGGGTTTGGCAGGTAGTCAACTACGGCATCGAGAACCAACTGCACGCCTTTGTTTTTAAACGATGAGCCGCAGTAGGTGGGGAAAAATGCCCGATCGCGAGTACCTTTGCGAATGCAGCGCTTGAGGTCGTCGAGACTCGGCTCGTTGCCTTCGAGATACTGTTCCATCACAGTGTCGTCTTGCTCGACGGCCAGTTCGATCAACTTTTCGCGCCAAGTTTCGACATCCTCGACCATATCGGCGGGGACATCTTTAATTGTATAGTTCATGGGATCGCCGGAGTCATCCCAGATCCAGGCTTTGCGGGTCAGCAAATCGACTACGCCGCAAAACTTTTCTTCTATGCCGATCGGCAATACCATCACCATCGGTTTAGCACCGAGGATTTTATCAACTTGCTGGACAACGCGGTAAAAATCTGCACCCGTGCGATCGAGCTTGTTGATGTAGATGACGCGAGCGACTTTGGAATCGTTAGCGTAGCGCCAGTTGGTTTCAGATTGCGGTTCAACTCCACCCGAACCGCAGAACACACCAATGCCACCATCGAGAACCTTCAAAGAACGGTAAACCTCGATCGTAAAATCGACGTGTCCCGGAGTATCAATGATGTTGAGCTGATGCTCGTTCCAGAAGCAGGTGGTAGCAGCGGATTGAATCGTAATACCGCGCTCTTGCTCCTGTTCCATGAAGTCAGTCGTCGCCGCGCCTTCGTGTACTTCACCGATTTTGTGGATTTTACCCGTCAGTTTCAGGATTCTTTCAGTTGTGGTGGTCTTGCCAGCATCTACGTGGGCGAAGATGCCGATATTTCGATAACGAGTGAGATCTTTCATAAAAAAATTCGGGAAGTGGGAAACGAGCGTGGCTTTAGCCCGCTCGTGGAAAACGGCTCGGCGGTTTCAACCGCCGTGAATCTTTCCATTACACGGGGATTGCTAAATTCTGTGTACTTCTGTGATGTACGTTCGATGGGACAATTACCATCTCGAATAAAGCAACCCGCTCACGCATAATGTTTGCTCTTTTATGAGCCTCCCTTTCGGGGTAATGTTAGCTTCGACCTGGTTATCTGGGCTTGTTAGGCTTACAACACTGTTCCAGTGACTTTAGAACTGTTTAATTGAAAGCGACAGAGCGGAAAACTAGCTTCGCATTCTCCGGTGTCGTGACCCAAATAACGGCTGCTCTTTCGAGCGGTCTGGTCAGTACAGCTTGTAAGAGAAATCTCTTACAAGCTCAACGGCTTTAGCCGTGAGTTACTGACAATTACTGTTGAGATAAAATGCGACGAACCGTCCGCCACCACCTGCAAGCACGACAAGCGAGGAATCCATGTTGCCAGCGTGCCGCCAGTACAGGCTAGATTTTCTTTTCCCTGTTTCTGGCAGCACTACCTTAATTTTGACACTTCCTCGTCATTCCTGCGAAGGATTGTTCGTTTAATAAGTGCCCCAAGCCTGACAACTGATAAAAATACCCCTGACGAAGGGAAAAATCTTCTCCGAAAATATGTTGGGTTGAGGCACTCATTGAACAAATAGGACTTACGCATGGGGCCCAGAAACCAGGTTTTTTGACAACAAGAAGACGAGTTGGGCCCCGCACACTCGGTAAAAAACCCGGTTTCTGAGAGTCGGAGTGCGTAATTCCTGACCAATTCATCTTTTTAATACCACTTAAAAAAAATAATGCAACTTTAGACAAGCTCCAAATCCCTACAAAATCCGTCATTCTCAATTCTTTAATCTACAATCTAGCATCTAAAATGGTATTAGTTTCTGGCAAGAAACCCGGTTTCTGAAATTACTGCCTGATGTGAGTCAATCGAACCTACAATAAAAGGGCGGAGGTTCTGTCATCATAAACTGGTTTTTTATACTTTTGTCGATCGCCCTTCACGATAATCTTTCCCATAAAAACCCCGTTGCTGCCTCCAAAACTATCTAAGTCAAAATAGACCCACTCATCATCCGTTGATATCTCCGTTCCAATTCATCCCGCACCACCGGCCACTGATTCAAACTTTCATCATTCTCAATTACCATTTGAGCCGCCGCCCTCGCCAACTCCAAAACCTCCTGATCCTCCACCAAACTCGCCAAAGCAAAATCCGGCAAACCAGACTGCCGAGTTCCCAAAACCTGACCAGGCCCGCGCAATCTCATGTCCATTTCTGCAATAAAAAAGCCATCTTGAGATTGTTCTAAAACCTTCATTCTCTGCATAGCTTCCGCCGTTTTGGAACCGGGCATTAACAAACAATAAGAACGGTTGCTGCCCCGACCGACTCTACCCCGCAACTGGTGCAGTTGCGACAGTCCAAAACGCTCAGAATTTTCAATCAGCATTACCGTGGCATTCGGCACGTCTACTCCCACTTCGACCACAGTAGTAGATACTAAAATATCAGTTTCTTTGTCTCGAAACTTACTAATTGCCTCATCTTTGTCAGCACTGCTCATCCTACCGTGCAGCAAACCCACCTTAAACTCAGGAAATACGCTTTTTTGCAGTTTCTCTTGTTCCTCAATTGCCGATCGCACGTCCAACTTTTCCGACTCCTCCACCAGCGGCAGCACCACATAAACTTGACGCCCGCTTGCCACTTCCCGCCGAATCAAATCGTAAGCTTGAATGCGTTCTTTTGCCGACAGTACAGTGGTTTGAATCGCCTGCCTACCGGGGGGGAGTTCATCAATTTGACTCACATCTAAATCCCCGTGCAGCGTCAGCGCCAGCGTCCGGGGAATGGGAGTTGCCGTCATCGTCAAAACGTGGGGAGCTTCGCCTTTTTGCTGCAATTTAGCGCGCTGTTGCACGCCGAATCTGTGCTGTTCATCAATTACCGCCAAACCCAACTTATGGAAATTCACCGTATCTTGAATCAGCGCGTGAGTTCCCACTAAAACAGGTAATTCTCCGGTTTCTAACTGGCTGTGAATTTCGCGGCGCTTGGCTACTTTTGTCGAACCAGTTAACAGTTCAACAGACAAGTGCATCAAGTTAAACCAACCTACCAATTTGCGGTAATGCTGTTCTGCTAAAACTTCTGTCGGCGCCATTAAAGCGGCTTGATAGCCGGATTGAATTGCTGCTAGCATTGCCACGACGGCCACTACGGTTTTGCCAGCACCGACATCGCCTTGCACTAATCTGTTCATCGGTTGCGATGAAGCTAAATCGTTGAGGATGTCGTTGATTACTCTTTCCTGAGCATTAGTCAACGCAAAAGGCAAGATTTCATAAAAATGTTCGATCAATTTGCCAGTAGGAAGGATGACTGCACTAGCTTGAGCTTTCCTTTGGGTTTGGCGGCGCTTTAAAAGTCCTAATTGCAGGTAGAAAAATTCGTCAAAAACTAAGCGACGGCGGGCGGCGGCCAAACAATCTCGATCGAGCGGAAAGTGAATATTAGTCACGGCATCGGCTAAACCCATTAAACCGTAACGCTCGCGCAAATCCTCCGGTAGCGATTCTGGCAACATTTTCGCCGCCGGCATTGCAGCCAAAATCGATCGCCTCACCGAACCGGCATCCACCCCCTCCGTCAGCGGATAAACTGGTATCAGGCGGCCGACTTTCATTGATTCGATCGCACCGCCGGAGTCGTCTAATACTTCTAACTCAGGATTTTCTAAAGTAATTCCATATTTACCCTGCTTCACCAACCCGGAAGCTGCCAGCACCGCACCAGTACAATACTCGCGCTTTTTGAATTCTTGCCAACCGCGATTGCTGTAGCGAGGGCCTGCAAAAAAACGACTGATTTTTATTTCTCCGGTGCGGTCTTTTAAAATTACTTCTAATATGGTTAATTTCTTATTCTTCGGACTAGAAAAGCAATTGCAGCGCTTTACTTCTGCGATTAAAGTGACAGTTTCCCCAGCTACGAGTTCGCGAATTTGTACTTGCTTTGCATAGTCGATGTGGTTGCGGGGATAGTAGTAAAGCAAGTCATATACAGTGTATAAACCAAGTTTGACCAAGCGGTTGCCGTTGGCGGGGCCGATGCCGGTGACGCGGGTTAACTGTTGGTCAAGAGTCAGGCTTGGTGGTGCGGCTGCTGTACTCAGGGGTACTGTTCGGGGAACGGAAAGTGCTGGGGCGGTTGGTTCAGAAGCGTTTGCGGGTCTGACTTGTGCTACTTGTTCTTGCTGGTGGCGAGTTTCTTGTTCCCAAACTTGCTCCATTTGTCTGAGAAAACTGACCGTAATGGCGATCGAATGTTGGCGCTGTTCGATATCTTTCTGAGGGTAGATGTCAAATTCAGCGGCTAGTTGTCTGGCTCGATCGCGCGCCGAAGCCGCCACAGAACCTGCCAACTGTCTCAAACTCAGGCCCAGAAACTCGCTGAAGCGGTATTGACTGCCTTGGATGTCGTTAAATCCGCGATCGGCTTCTACTGAAAGAGCTTTTTGCAATCGCTGCCATTCGGGTTGATTATTAGTCATCAGTCATTAGTTATTAGTCATTAGTCATTAGTCATTAGTCATTAGTCATTAGTCATTAGTCATTGGTCATTGGTCATTAGTCAGTAGTCGTTAGTCATTAGTTATTAATCATAGCTCAAGAATTCCCGACAACTGACAACTGTCAACTGACAACTGACAACTGACAACTGTCAACTGACAACTGTCAACTGACAACTGCCAACTGACAACAGTCAACTGACAACTGTCAACTGACAACTGTCAACTGACAACTGTCAACTGCCAACGGATAACTGTCAACTGACAACTGACAACTGTCAACTGACAACTGACAACTGACAACTGACAACTGCCAACTGACAACTGTCAACTGTCAACTGACAACTGTCAACTGACAACTGCCAACTGACAACTGCCAACTGACAACTGTCAACTGACAACTGACTAATCTTCAAACCAACTCGATCGCCAAGCCGACTCAGCCTCCACCACAGCGAGTTCCCGCTGCTTTTTCTGGTAATCGCGGCCCAGGGAGTTCAACTTTACAGAGAGGTTACGAATCTGCTGGCGCCAAGCCGAGGTTGCCGCATCGGCAAACTCTATTTCCGACAGCCGCAGTTTAATCGCTGTAATGTGCAGCGCCCTACTACCAAAGGTTGCTGCCGCCAATTTGCGCGATGCTGATGAGGCATCGGTTTCAATAATTAAGTTTAATAAGTTAGGCGGCCCGGCAACACTATCGCCGGAGGATTCAGCACCAGAAGCAGCTTCTAGAATCGGTTCTGGTAATTGACTCGGCAAGATTCCCGACTGTTGCAGCAAGCGGTTGGTGTCGCGAGACAGCAGCTTGAGTATATGGACGATCGACTTTTCAATACTATTTTGCCAGCGTGCCAAACTTTCCGGGGAATTGGTACTTGGCAATTGATAATTTGCCAATGAAAATAGATAGTTAATCGCGGAAACTTGGTTTTTTTCCTTTTCGTCTTCTTCCTTGTCGTCTGCTTCGTCTTCCTCTTCTTCCTCTTCCTCTTCATCGAAGTCGTCTTCGTCTTCTTCTTCCTCTTCCTCTTCCTCTTCCTCTATTTGTTCATCTGCTTGTGATTCAGTCACCAGCGATCGCAATTTTTCCTCCGACGCCACAGCCAAAGCCCTTACAGACTGCTGCATTTTTTGCCGCCCCTCGAAGGACAACTTGAGAAACGACTCCGGTACTGCTTGAGTGCAAAGGTGATAGCAAGCCAAAATTAACTGCTGCCGCACCGCTTGTCCCAACGCAGTTAAATAACCATCGTAGGTACTGCGAAACTCCATATTCAAGGCTGCTAAAGCCTCTTCGAGTCCTGCCAAATCTTGCTCTATTCTCTCTCTTGGTCGCACCATATCTCTCGTATAAAATTAAAATAGGACTTATATCATTTCAGGTAACACCGGAATGATTTTTACTGTTGACGGTTTACTGTTGACGCCGTGAACAGTGAACTCTAATTTACTATTCCGATGCTAAGGGATTTGATATTACGCAAGTTTTCCATTTTTACGCTGTCTGTAGTAGCAAGGTTTGCAGTACCCACCCTACAAATATAGTCTGTCCAGAAGTCCTATAAAAATTAAAAATTAAAAATGCAAAAAATGAAGTTTTCACATTTTTAATTTTTAATTCTAAATCTTAATTTGGGATTATTGAGCACCCATTTGGGCTGCCACTTCATCGGCAAAGTTAGCTTCTACCTTTTCAATGCCTTCGCCCAAGACAAAACGCACGAAGCGGCGCACTTGGACATTTTCTCCAATTTGGGCGATCGTTTGTTTCACCAACTCTTCCACCGAGATATTCTGATCTTTAATAAAAGGCTGATCCATCAAAGATAACTCTTTCATGCGCTTCTCAATCCGCCCTAGAACAATCTTTTCTTTGATGTTGTCCGGCTTGTTGCCCAAGTCATCTTTGCCCATTTCAATTGCCTTTTCTCTTTCGACAACTTCGGCGGGGATATCTTCAACTTTCACGTATTCCACATTCGGGCAAGCTGCAATTTGCATCGCAATATCCCGCACCAACTTTTGGAATTCTTCGCGGCGTGCCACAAAATCTGTTTCGCAGTTAACTTCCACCAGCACTCCCACGCGGCCGCCCGTGTGAATGTAGCTGCCTACTATACCTTCTGAGGCAACTCGTCCACCTTTTTTACCTGCCGAAGCCAGACCTTTTTTCCGCAGCCACTCAATGGATGTTTCCATATTGCCTTCGTTTTCAACGAGGGCTTTTTTGCAGTCCATCATGCCCGCGCCAGTTTTTTCGCGCAGTTCTTTAACAAGTTTTGCAGATATGTCCGCCATCTTCTTTAAGTTCCCAATCAAAATTAGTTATTAGTCATTAGTCATCAGTCATTAGTCATCAGTCATTAGTCATCAGTCATTAGTCATCAGTCATTAGTCACTAATTTTAATGTTAATGATTAGACCCGAGTGAAGAAATACCCAGTCGATCTTAGTACCGACTTTCTAGGTGTAGCGCCAGAATTAATTCTGGCCCTGACACAATGAATGCTTTTGCCAGAGCTCTACTAATGACTTAGACTCGTGCTATAGCAATCCTCGCATCATTTCTGAATTTCTTACTCCCTCCCCGCGGGTTCGGGGAGGGCTGGGGTGGGGTAAAAAATTTACGACTCCTGCAAGGATTGCTATATGTACAATTAAAAATTAAAAATATCCAACTAAAAATAATTATTATTGTTAATTTTCAATCTTTAATTTTTAATTTCCTGGTGTCAGATTCCGAGGGCAATACTAGCTCTCGGTTTCTTCGCCCTCGGCCTCAGCAGCGTCGTCGGGATCTACATAATCGGGGTCATCCAATTCTTCGATTTCGCCATCATATTCAGCGCCTTCGTAACCACCGTCGTAGTCGTAGTCTTCCTCAGAGTCGCCGCCCTGCTGACCGTGACGACCTTCGTAGATGGCATCAGCCAACTTGCCGACAATCAGCTTGATAGATCGAATAGCATCGTCATTTGCCGGAATCGCAATGTCAACCAAATCCGGGTCGCAGTTGGTATCCAACAGAGAGACGATCGGAATTCCCAACTTTTGGCATTCCAACACCGCATTATACTCGCGGCGTTGGTCTACCAGCACCACTCCGTCGGGAATCTTCCGCATAGATTTAATCCCGCCCAGATATTTCTGGAGTTTTGCCATTTCTCGGCGCAGTACCGAAGCTTCTTTTTTCGGCAGCAAATCGAGGGCGCCGATTTCCTCGCGGCGCTCCAAATCCTTGAGGCGCTCCACGCGGGACTTAATCGTCGTCCAGTTGGTGAGCATTCCCCCCAGCCAGCGCTGGTTGACGTAATAAGCACCGCAGCGTTGAGCTTCTTGGGCTACAATCCCTGCTGCTTGGCGCTTCGTACCCACGAACAAAAACTTTTTGCCTTTTTCTGAGGCAACTCTCATGTACTCGTAGGCGTCTTCCATAAGCTGAGCGGTTTGCACGAGGTCGATGATGTGAACCCCGTTGCGCTCTGTAAAAATGTATGGAGACATTTTCGGGTTCCACCGACGGGTTTGGTGTCCGAAGTGAACCCCTGACTCTAACATTTGAGCCAAACTGACTACTGGCATTGTATTTTTAACTCCTAATTCGGGTTAATCCTCCACCCGGTCGTATTTCTGAAGGTTTGCGCCCTAGAAACACCCGAAAACCCGGATGTGCGAATTTAAACAACTTTTCTAGTTTATCACAGCGCGCGCTACTTTTGCTGACAATTTTATATCACTAGGTTTAAACTCAGATGTTGCACCATTATCAAGAACGGGCTCTTCGGCCCGTTCCACAAAGAATGAGTTTTCTTGTGGAACAGGCCGAAAAGCCTGTTCCTAAACAAGTAATTGAGAATGGTGCAAGATGTGAGTTTAAATGGGCGGTGGGCAACCGGAGGTGAGATAGAGTCCGGGGTACGCACGCTGCGGTTAAAGTTACTTGCCAGCGCTTGTAAAAAACGAAAAATCCAGGTGGGAGGTTGCCAAAGCCTTTGTTCGCTTGTGAGACAATGGCCTTGTTGGTGCGCCTCTTGTGCTTTCTACCTTCGATCGAGCTGGTATCGATTTTTTTCGATCGGCAATTCTGTCGGCTTTACTGCTGTGCCCTCTCGATCCGCAAAAATCCCAAAGCTAAAAACGCCATGCCCATACCCATTCTCGTTCTGCTTGAAGTTCTAATTGTCATCGCACTTTCGAGACTTGTAGGTTTAGGATTTCGAGCCATCAAACAACCTCAAGTCATTGGAGAAATTGTAGCAGGAATTATGCTTGGGCCTTCTCTATTTGGCTTAGTTGCACCTGCCACCGCAACTGCACTTTTTCCAGCCCAAGCCGTTCCCTTCCTCAACGTGCTGTCTGAGGTGGGGCTGATATTTTTCATGTTCTTGGTTGGTTTGGAACTGAATCCGAAGTATCTCAAAAACAATTTAGATATCGCGATTTTAACTTCCCACGTCAGCATTCTAGTGCCGTTTTCCCTGGGAAGCTTGCTAGCACTGCTGCTGTATCCCATCGTTTCAAATAATAGCGTTTCGTTTACCGCCTTTGCTTTGTTTTTGGGCGCTGCGATGTCAATTACGGCATTTCCGGTGCTGGCAAGAATTATTACAGAACACAACTTGCAGAATACCAAATTGGGGACGCTGGCCCTTACTTGCGCGGCCGTTGACGATGTGACAGCTTGGTGCTTGTTAGCGGTGGCGATCGCAGTTACTCGTACTAATTCGATGATCGGTGCTTTGCCGACAATTATTCAATCTTTAATTTACATCGGTTTCATGCTGACTGTAGGCCGCTGGTTCTTGCAGCGGCTTTCCAAGCACTACAACCGCACCGGCAGATTAACACAGTTAGTGCTGTCGGGAATTTACATGGGAGTTGTAGCTTCTGCCTTAATTACTGAATTGATCGGCATTCATTTAATCTTCGGTGCATTTTTGCTTGGTACTGCCATGCCGAAAAATGCAGGATTAACCCGAGAATTAGCTGAGAAAACCGAAGATTTTGTCCTGATATTTCTGCTGCCAGTCTTTTTTGCTTACAGCGGCTTGCGGACTCAAATCGGCTTGCTCAACAGTCCCGAATTGTGGCTGCTGTGCGCCGCAGTTTTAGGAGTGGCAATTGTCGGTAAATACCTCGGCACTTACGTTGCGGCCCGAGTCTGTGGCATCAGCAACCGCGAAGCTTCAGCCCTGGGATGGCTGATGAATACTCGCGGTTTGACGGAACTAATTGTGCTGAATATCGGTCTTTCTCTGGGCGTAATTTCGCCGCTGCTATTTACGATGTTAGTCATCATGGCTTTAGTCACAACTTTTATGACTTCGCCTCTGTTGGAGTGGACTTATCCAAAACGGTTAATTCGGTTAGATATTTCAGAAGTTAGCTCTGAGGATTCAGAATTAGAAGATTCACCAATTGCCGGTAGCAGCGAAGAAACTGCTAACAAATTGCTGCCCACTTATCGGATTTTAGTACCTGTTGCCAATCCCAGCACGCAGAAAGGTTTACTGCAACTAGCGGTAGCGCTGGCGCAGCCGGCTGCTGGTATGGGTGGTAACGATTTACAGTCGGCGGCGGTTCATCCTCTGAGTTTGATAGAATTAAATGAGGATTATGCCTTTAAAAGTACGCCTGCGGAAGCCGATCGCATTATTCAAGAGCGCCGCTCGAAATTATCAGAATTGATTGAGAGTTTGGAACTGCCAGAGGCACACAAATTCGTACATCCCATCATTCGGGTTACTAATGATGTAGCCCGGGAGACGGCACAAATTGCGGCAATAGATCGCGCGGATTTGATTTTAGTAGGATGGCACAGACCTACTTTCAGCAGCAACCGTTTGGGAGGACGTGTCGGCCAAATTCTCAGCAACGCTAAGGTGGATGTAGCAATTTTTGTTGACAGAGGCAGGGAAAACTTGAATAACTTGTTAGTACCTTACGCGGCAAACATTCACGATGATTTGGGGTTAGAATTGGCGCTGAGACTGTTAGTTAATAGTGAGGAACGCCGTTTGACAGTGCTACGGGTGGCGGTTGACGGGGAAGCTGGAAACGAGCTGAGTTACGAGTTTCAACGAGTGATGGAGCAGTTACCGGTTGAGGTACGATCGCGCATTGAAACTCCGATTGTGGAGGCTGCTGAGCCAATTCAAGCAGTAGTGGCGGCTTCTGCTAATGCTGATTTGACTATTGCGGGTACGAGTCGGGAGTGGGGAATTGAGCGCCAAACTTTGGGACAGTATACTGATGAATTGGCTGTGCAGTGTCATTCTTCGCTACTGATTGCGCGGTGCTACGTTAAAGTGCGATCGCACTTGGCATCGGTACTTCCTCAAAGGTAGTCAGTTGACTGTTGACTGTTGACTGTTGACTGTTGACTGTTGACTGTTGACTGTTGACTGTTGACTGTTGACTGTTGTTA
>NZ_JAUBPT010000119.1:0-20575 GCF_036700905.1 Microcoleus sp. S13_C3
ACGGCACTATACTTGATTTACTTTTTTATACATCATACCTAGTGTACCACTTGTTCGACCTTAAGTGAACCGTATTGAAGTATCGCCTAGAGTCGAAGAGAAATCCGGAAAAAAGAACAGCGTTTAAAATAAAAATAGCCGAATATTTAAAAATAGAAAAAGAATCGCCGGAACGATTACAGGTATGGTTTTGGGACGAGAGTGGATTTAGTTTAAGAGTCACCCGAAGAAAGAACTGGTGTAAAAAAGGCAGCCGAAAAAAGGTCCGAGTAGACCGGAGAAAAGGCAGAGTCAATGTAATGGGAGGAGTGAGGAATTCGGATAAAAAAAGGTGGGTAGAGTTCCTAAATAAAGGTAATTCATATAATTTTTATCAAGTGCTAAAACTCTTTTATGAAGAGCTAATCAATGAATGGGTATCAGCAGGTAATCAAGCCTCAGAATTTGCTGAAAAAGGAGCGAAAATAGTGATTGTTCTTGATAATGCTAGTTTTCATAAAAAAGAAGAGTACCTGAAAAAAGTTGAAACAGAAATGCCTAATCTTCATTTAGAGTTCCTCCCGGAATACAGCCCAGACTATAACTTAGCTGAATTAGTATGGCATTCGACAAAAGAATATATTGCCAATCGAGTTTATACATCAATTGAAGAGCTAGAGTATTTATTGCATCGTCTCTTAAATGAAGGAGAATTAATAATTAAATGGGGTCGCAAAATCAAAAATAAGGGCAATGCTTGTATCACAGTTTAAATGTGCAACAGCTTATTAATTTTTAGGCAAACTATCTCTACATAAGCGTTTCCGCGATTTCTTACATACTAGGTTCGGTAGAACCATAATATTTTAGTTCTCTCCTGAATTTCAGGAGGCAAGTCTCTGGCGATATTCTAGGCAAAAAAGTTACATTGAGAGTGAGAAATAATTAAAAACTTTGGCTGAGGGGTGTCGCAGCAAGTTTCTTTAGCTTCATTCTTACGTTCGCTGTCAATGTTCTTGATTTTATTGATAACATCGTTGGTAAAAGCTGCACCCTCCTTGTCTGCAAAAGGACTGACACCTTGTAGAATAGATTGTATAGGTACATCGCCACCTCCCGCCTCTCGCAATACTTCTGTGAATTGCTGCACGCCCTTTATAGACTCGAAAACAATTTTTGCTTGGGGAATTACTTTTCCAATAAAGTTAAACTTTTGTAACTTTCCTAAATTATTTGCAAATTCACTGAGAGTAGAGTCAGGATCGATACCTGATTGGTTGTAAGTATCACTATTTTTTTCAGGATCATTATCATTTTGAAAAATTAATTCTACTTTGTTTTGTTGTCCTGCAATTGATTGATTGACTAAATTTACAACTGCTGGCCAATCTCGCCCATTGTATTCCGTTCTAGTGGTTCTGATACCATTTATGTAAAAGACGTAAACTGGAACTTTTTGATCACAGGTATTGCTACCATTAGCCTGCTCTATCGCCCTCAATTCCTCATCCAAAACAACCACCGCCGAATCATCCTCACCCTTCAACCCCGCCAATTCCCCCTGACTCAACGCCTTACCTTGAACTAAATCCGAAAAAATCTCCCCCTCATCCCCGATCGCATCAACACGATTAATCTGCGAATCAACAAAATGCCCAAACTCTTCCCGCAAAACACCCGCAACCGCCGTAACATTCCCCGCATTTTTGGCAAGGAATTCCCGCGACAGATAAATCTTCCCAGTCGCAGCCGCAAACGCACCCAAAGCACCATTAATTTCAGCTTCGGAACGAATCTCAATCTCTGGAAATTCGCTAAAATCTCCCTGTGCCCAAGCTGATGCTAACTTGACAGCTTTCTCAACATCAAAGCTATTGCCGAATGCTACCTGCATCTTAGGCAGAAAATCTGGAGTTGTCGCCAAACTGCTGAGGGAATTCTGGGCGATCGCACCTATCATATTCAAATCGCGATCCTCGACATCCGTACCCACTTCAGTACCGAAAAACTCATCATCTATTAGCCATTTCATAATCCGATCTCCTCAAAAAAGCTAATTGTTGACCAAAAAACAAAGAGCCAGAGAATGGTCGATCGCACGCACATAATGCGTAATCACCACTTCCCCAGCCCCGCGAAATTCACAATCGTCTCGGACTGTATTCAATTGTTTGAAATTACGATGCTTGAAATTACGACACTGCCGACCATCCCAGCCGTACAGGATAGATGCTTGTGGGTGTACTTCCCGTCAATTAATAATAATCTACAGCATTTAATTTAACCTGTCAATACCTTCCCCTATCTTTGTTGTACAGACTTTCATAGTTGGGTTAGGGCGGGTTTATAAAGACGATCTGTGGGTGACGAAAATCATCGGTGAACCCGCCTCTACAAATTTATAGGAATATTTTACCAGACCTGTAGGGGCGGGTTCGCCAAAATTTTTGACACCCATCAACAAATTATATAAACCCGCCCCCACCCCACCAACAAATTGTATAAACCCTCCCCACTACGCTAATAAACGATCTAAACTGACCTCAGAATTGGCAGATATTTTTAACCTATTTCCGCACAGCTTCCAGCAAGCGAGAATAGTAAAAGCTAGTGCTAGTCATCGCTGTTCTGTTAATCACAAAACCATTGTTTTCTAGGATTTTGATAATATCAGCTTCGCGGTGCTGGTAAGCGCGGGTAGTTTTGCTCGGCCCTGGGAAAAGTTCGCCAAATTTTTTGAGGGCGGTGAGTGCTAAAGTTTTGGGGGCAAAACTGAGAATTAGTCGCGATTGGGCGATCGAACTTAGGTGAGCAATCATTTCCGCAGCCTTATCTTGAGGATAGTGGATCAGCACGTCCAAACAAATGACAGTGTGAAATTTGCCCGTTAAAGCTTCCAAATCTTGGGCGGCGAAGGAGATGTTATAGAGCTTGCCGGGAACGGCTGTCGATCGAGCGTAGGCTTCTGCTACCATCTTTTCAGAGATATCGCTAGCGCAAACAATCGCCCCAGCCTCAGCCAGAGGAATACTCAGAGATCCCACACCGCAGCCGGCATCGCAGACACAAAGCCCGGGTAAATTGCCGTCAGCTTGCAGCCATTCGATGACTGTATCCACCGTTTTCTGGTGCCCGGTGCGGATGTCTAGCTGAACTTTATTGACTTTGCCGTCGCCGTAAATTCGCTGCCACCGATCGAATCCCGTCGAGTTAAAATACTGTCTAACTATAGTCTTGTCGTCTACCAAATTCATCGATCTGCCTGCTGCTGAGTTATTGCCAACGGTTAAATATTATAAAGCCGCAGCGACAGTTATTGTTGACCGAAAGTAATTTAGTCCGGCACCCCCGGATTTATCAGTGGGGTCAGTTCTTCAATTTTCAATTCTTTAATCTAAAATCTAAAATCTAAAATCTAAAATCGATTGACACTCCCCACCCAATTAAATTGAGTTAGATTTACTTATACCGGCGATCGCAACTCGCACAATCCCGAATTGAGAAACTAATTCCATAAAAACCGAGTTCAGCAGATCGCGCATTCGAGCGAGAATTTTAATCAGCCCTAAATTAAAAAAATATGGTGCTACAAGATCATTTCCGCCCGCCGCTGTCGGTTTGCCGTAACTGGCACGCCTTTCACAACGCCTGGGCGACTTACATTGCATCGGATTTGAATGCCAAATTACCCGCAAATTACTTTGCCGAGCCCAACGTGCAGTTTGGGATTGAAATTGATGTAGCAGTTTTTGAGGAACCTCTACCGGAGTTTGATTGTCCAGAGACGGTAATTCGTTTGCCAATAGATTTCCCAAACAATTGGATGTCACCCCCAGCCCAAAGCGTGCCTTTTCTAACTGCTGCGGAAACCGTGCAAGTCAGTATTTTTAACACTGAATCCGGCCCGGTATTAGCCGGTGCAATTGAATTAGTAAGTCCTGCCAACAAAGTTCGTTCTACTCATCGCGGTGCTTTTGTTTGTAAGTGCGAAACGTATTTGCGCCAGGGAATTGGGTTGGTAATAGTTGATGTTGTGACGGGAAGGAAGGCAAATCTTCATAATGAATTGTTAGCCCGTCTGGCGGGAGGAAGCGCTTCGCCCTTCGACGCTGAACTCTATGCTACAGCTTATCGACCGATCGAGCGAGACGGCAACCAATGCCTCGATATTTGGCAGGAAAAACTGGCTGTGGGCTGCGAGATCCCTGTTTTACCGCTGTGGCTGCGGGGCGAGATTTGCTTGGCTGTGGAATTAAATCATATTTACGATCGAACTTGCCGAGAACACCGAATTGCTAGCAGCGCTTAGCATCAGGACTCTTCGTCCTCACTACGAACTCTACTGCGCGAGAAACTAATGGCATGGAAACTAAATGGAACCACTTAAAACAACCGATGCCAAGCCAATTCTTTTGTCGGTTCATTTAAATGCCAGCGCAATAATTGAGTTGCCGAATTGCCGATAATTCCCGAAAGTCCGATCGCCCTTCTTGGAGATTCAGTTGCCAGGGCGATCGCACTTTCGGCATCGCAAATCCCCCACTCCACCAAATTCTGAACTCCCGCCAACAGCGGCAGAGTTGTACCCGCCAAAGTAGCCGATTCCAGGGCCGAGTGATAATCTAATCTTACCCAAGCTGTACCTTTTCTGACTTCAATTTGTCGGGAATCCCAAGGATAAACACCGTCAGGCAAACCCAAAGGAGCCAAAGCATCGCTCACTAAAAAAACGCCTTTTTGATACCTACCAGCGCGTAGCAAAAAATCAATCATTGTCGGAGAAACGTGTTTTCCGTCAGCAATTAAACCGCATTTTACCCCCGGATAAACAATCGCCGCTCCCAACAAACCCGGTTCTCTGTGGTGCAAACTCGGCATCGCATTAAAAGCGTGAGTTACCATTGAAGCTCCCCGCTCAAATGCTTGCTGCGCTTGCTCTGCCGTCGCTTGGGAGTGTCCGAGACTGACGGAAATTCCCAAACTTTGCAAATAGGAAATGACTTCGCCAGTGCTGTCTAACTCCGGCGCTAAAGTAATTATTTTGACAATATCGGCACAATCTCCTAAAACTTGCTTGACATTTTCTATAGTTAGCGGTAACAAAAACTCAACTGGGTGAGCGCCTCGCTTCTGGGGGTTGAGAAAAGGGCCTTCGAGGTGAACTCCAATAATTTCCGCTGTTTTGGGTTCAATTGTTGCGGGGGCAGCGGTTTGTACAGTGCGGATATAATCAGCTATAGTTGAGAGCGATCGCCTAAACTTATCCACGGAAGTTGTCACCAAAGTCGGCAAAAAAGCATCTACTCCCTGATTCCACAAAAATTGACAAATTTTCGGCAAAATTTCAATATGCTTGCTTTCTAAATCGGGAAAAGCAAAACCCAGGGCGCCGTTAATCTGCAAGTCAACACCGCCCAGAGAAAGCCAATCGCCTGCTACATCAAGCACGTGCAAATGGGGAGGACAAATCCGTTTAAATACGGCGTCCATCGGCAAAACTTCTTGAATGATTCCCGTTTCGTCAACAGCAAGCATCTGCAAATCCTTGCAACCGGGGAGGCGAACATTGAGAATATCTGTGGGGGCGGCAGTTGGGGTTGTGGCTTCAGTCATCCGATTTTAGATTTTAGATTTTAGATTTAATATTCGCTACGGATAAGTCCGGTGGCTGTCGATCGGGAGGGGGAGCTTTTTGCTTTTTGCTGGCTCTAGGGCTGCTCAGACGGGGGATTGTGGCAAAATTGCTTTGAAGGGTCAGTTTTGGTACAAAATATCTAAATTTGAGTTAACGCAATCATTTAAAATTAGCATTTATCTGAAATCTCAAATCGGAAAATTTTATGAATCAAGCGACAGTTGGAATTATCATGGGTAGCGATTCGGATTTGCCAACCATGAAAGATGCGATCGCAGTTTGCGAAGAATTCAACGTTGCTTGCTCCGTAGCGATCGTCTCAGCGCACCGTACCCCCGATCGCATGGTGGAATACGCCCAAACCGCTCACCAGCGAGGCTTGAAAGTCATTATCGCAGGTGCCGGGGGAGCGGCGCACCTCCCAGGTATGGTAGCATCTTTAACGCCCTTGCCCGTAATTGGCGTGCCGGTACCGAGTCGCCACCTGCAAGGGGTTGATTCGCTGTACTCGATCGTGCAAATGCCAGCCGGGATACCCGTAGCCACAGTGGGGATCGGCAACGCTAAGAATGCTGGCTTGCTGGCAGTTCAGATACTGGCAGCTCATCAGCCAGAATTGCTAGAGCGAGTTTTGCATTACCGCAAAACTTTGTCCGAATCTGTACTGAAAAAACAAAATCTTCTAGAAGAGCTAGGCTATCATAACTATCTCAATCTCAACAAATAATCCAATAAACTTTTGTAGTAAGATTGGAAAGTTTTCCGAATATTGCTGAGCTTACTAGCCGTAAAGAGGGTAAAAGTGATTAAAATGACTGTCGGAAAGAAAAAGTCGAAACAAGTCAGGCGGGAGGCTTTAAATTTGCCAGCAGCTAAATTTTTTACGAAAGTCAACAGGTTGAAGAAATTACAAAGGACGATCGCCCGCCTCAGTCCAAGTTGGCAAGCCTGCATACCTTTAGCTGCAATCATCGTCTTGGTGTGGGGATATGCGGCGGTAGCCCAAACCCCTGCCAGGCCAACCACCGAGGAACAATTAGCAAGCCTTAAGGTCGGCATGGATACCATGTGGGTCATGGTGGCGGCGATGCTAGTGTTCTTTATGAACGCCGGTTTCTGTATGTTGGAAACCGGTTTTTGTCGCCAAAAAAATGCCGTCAACGTGCTGTCCAAAAACTTGATTGTTTTTGCGCTTTCTACGATCGCATTTTGGGCGATCGGCTTTGCATTAATGTTCAGCAACGGCAACGGTTTTATCGGCACCAGCGGCGGATTTTTCCTGTGGAACGTAGCTGACAACAGCCCCGCCACAGGAGACGCTTATCAAGGCATTTTCAACTCATTAAACTGGACGGGAGTCCCTCTTAACGCTAAATTCTTTTTCCAATTAGTTTTTGCGGGAACGGCTGCAACGATCGTTTCTGGAGCAGTTGCCGAGCGAGTTAAATTCATTGACTTCTTAATTTTCAGCTTGCTGCTAGTAGGCATTGCTTACCCAATTACCGGACACTGGATTTGGGGCGGTGGTTGGCTGGCAAAAGCAGGCTTCTACGATTTTGCCGGTTCTACAGTGGTTCACTCGGTAGGCGGTTGGGCTGCTTTGATGGGAGCGGCATTTTTGGGGCCGCGGATCGGCAAGTACCGCGACGGCGATACTGTGGCGATGCCGGGACACAATATGAGCATTGCCACCCTGGGCTGTTTGATTCTGTGGTTGGGTTGGTTCGGGTTCAATCCCGGTTCGACAATGGCAGTCGATCCAAATGCGATCGCCCACATTGCGATCACCACCAACACCGCCGGTGCCTTCGGGGGAGTTGCTGCAACCATTACAGCTTGGCTGTACCTGGGCAAACCCGACCTTTCGATGATTATCAACGGCATCCTTGCCGGCTTAGTCGGCGTAACAGCGAGCTGCGCTTGGATCAACGTGCCCAACTCTGCCATAATCGGTACGATCGCCGGTATCCTGGTAGTTTTCGCAGTAACTTTCTTCGACAACTTGAAAATTGACGACCCTGTAGGCGCAACTTCAGTTCACTTAGTCTGCGGCATCTGGGGAACTCTGGCAGTTGGCTTGTTTGCTGACGGGCCTACAACTGGACTTTATACCACAGGCCCGGCAGCCGGATTGCTCGTGGGCGGAGGTTTCGGTCAACTCTGGGCGCAGTTGGTCGGCATTATCTCTGTAGGCGGGATGACCGTTTTGCTGACTACGATTTTTTGGATGGCACTCAAAGCTTTGCTGGGTATCCGCGTTTCTGCTTTAGAGGAGGCTGAAGGTTTGGATATCGGCGAACACGGGATGGAAGCTTACACCGGGTTTGTGAAGGAAACGAGTTTGGACAACAGAATTGAGGGTGGCTACGGCGGTTATGCTGGGGGAAGGACTAACAAACTGTAGAGTAGAGCGTGCGCTCGATCGATTCAGCTTTCGTGTCCTAAATTAGCTATTTATCAGCTAATTCACCGCTTGATTCAGAAAAACCCGAATCTGAAATACCCGCCAACTTATGGCTGTCTATCGTTGTGCTCGCGTTTCAATCTTCGATACGAACGCGGGCATATTTTTATTTTTAATTGACCTTTAATGGCTAACATATGGCGTTGCACAATTTGAGGATGATTGTTGTGGGGTGTCCCGCCTGCTGTCCAAATACACGCCTTCGCGCTACGAGAGTCCCTCCGACAAAAAAATCAAAATCATCTCGCTATTATGCAACACCTTACATACAGTAGTTTTCGATTGCATGAGATGTGCGCCGGGAGCATCTCAATGAAAGCAGCCCTCCGCTAGAAATTGGAGTTTTGAGGCAGGAGGCAGGAGGAAGAAGGAAAGAGGAAGAAGGAAAGAGGAAGAAGGAAAGAGGAAGAAGGAAGGAGCCAGAAGAAGTATTTTTACAAATATGAGATGCTCCCTGTGCGCCAGTCATTGGTAATTGGTAATTGAACATCTGTAACTAACGAAATTTGCAAGCTGGTGTATTGATTAGAGTTGATCGCCAATTGCTTTAAGTTCTTCAACGAGGCGCTTGTTCTTGGCATTCCTCCTGCCATCAAGGCGGGCGGAGACAACAGTGATTATTTCTAGTATATCTTTAGCTAAATCCTCGTCACAGCTAGTATTTTCGGTTTGATTTATAATCACTACCTCTGTCCCAAAGTGTTCGCACAAATTAAAAATTAGTTCAGAACCAAATCTCAGCAGTCTGTCTTTGTGAGTTAATACCAACCTTTCTACTTGATTGTCTGCGATCGCCCGAATTAGATGTTGTAAACCCCGCTTACTGTAATTAACCCCAGAACCTACATCCTCAATGATTTGGAATTGCCACCCCTGAGATGCACAAAACAATTCCAAAACTTGTTTTTGTCTGTCTAAATCATCTTTTTGGTTGTGACTGCTAACCCGAGCGTAAGCTATGGTTAAAGCGCCGTTGGGTTTTAAGCCGAGAAGATGAGCTAGGTCATAGCGTCTGTGACCATTAGCGGTGCGTTCGGGTATTAGCTTGCCTTCGGCTTCCCACCTGCGTAAGGTGGAAGCGCTCACACCTTTAATTTTGGCTGCTTCAGTTATAGTTAATTTTTTCATTTTTGGATTTTAGCATCACAAATGGGTAATTTCGGTAAGTTTTAGATATATTTATGTCCCCGTCAGCAGGTTGGACAAGTCCGATTTATGGCAAGAAAGTTTGGTAGGCAGATTTTTTATGGTAAAGTAGTGCGAAAAAGCAAAGTTCTGCATCGCCGCCCTTGCCCAACACAGCACAGTGCTTGATTATTACAAGAATTGAGGCTTTAATTGAGCGGTAAAATTTGATGCAGCAATGAGTGCAAATTATTCGGTGTGATGGCTGCAAATAGCTTGAGTTTATGGAGAAGTTTGGAGGAGGTAGCAGAAGTAGAACTCATAAATCCCTCTTAGGGATGGAAGTTAGCCGATCGAAAACTGTTCCGGTTTGGGCTTTGCTATCTTTGGTGACGAACGGGGTACTGATACTTACAGTAGCTCAACTACTGCTGCGGGGAAACAACTTGACAGAAAGCTTTCAGGCGAATGATGCGGTGAGGGCAGAAGCGGCCCAGGAACAAATTGGCCAACCGGCGATCTCTGCAAAGGCAGTGCTAGACGTGCCCGTTCCCGGACCGCGACACAAATGGACTTACCAGCAGTGGGTGACGCAGTTGGGTCGCGAAGCTGAGGCGGCGGCGGCGAATCGACCCTCCAGACTGAGTGTTTTGGCAGGGGATTCTCTAAGTATGTGGTTTCCGACCAAGCTGTTACCAGTCGATCGAATTTGGCTGAATCAAGGGATTTCGGGGGAGACTTCGGTGGGTTTGCTGAAGCGGTTGCAGTTGTTCGATAGAACTGCCCCGGATACGGTGTTTGTGATGATTGGGATTAACGATTTGTTGCGGGGAACCAGCGACGAAGGGATTTTGGACAACCAGCGGCAGATTATTCGCGATTTGCGCTGGGCTCACCCCAAAGCACAAGTTGTTGTGCAGTCGATTTTGCCCCACAGCGGGGAACAAGCTACTTGGGAAAATCGCGATCGGCTGTTGGCAATTCCTAACAGTCGGATTCGGGCAATAAATCGACGGCTGAAAGAAATTGCTAGTTCTGAAAATGTTTTGTATCTGGATTTGTACCCGCTGTTTGCGGATGCTGACGGCAATTTGCCAACTGAACTCAGCACAGATGGCTTGCACCTTAACGATCAAGGTTATCTGGTTTGGCGATCGGCCCTGCAACTGTTCGATCAGATGCAGTTGAAAAATGAGTCATGAGTTATTAGTCAGTAGTCAGTAGTCAGTAGTCAGTAGTCAGTAGTCAGTAGTCAGTAGTCAGTAGTCATTAGTCAGTAGTCAGTAGTCAGTAGTCATTAGTCAACAGTCAGTAGTCAGTAGTCATTAGTCAACAGTCAACAGTCAACAGTCATGAGTCATGAGTCAACAGTCAACAGTCATGAGTCATGAGTCAACAGTCAACAGTCATGAGTCATGAGTCAACAGTCATGAGTCATTAGTCATTAGTCATTAGTCCTTAGTCCTTAGTCCTTAATCCTTAATCCTTAGTCCTTAGTCCTTAGTCCTTAGTCCTTAATCCTTAATCCTTAGTCATGAGTCATTAGTCATGAGTCATTAGTCCTTAGTCCTTAGTCCTCTTAGTCATTAGTCATTAGTCCTTAGTCCTTAGTCCTTAGTCCTTAGTTAGAAAGATCAAGGATGAAGTCATATTCTCCCCAACTCTCCCCCTCTCCGGCTACTGTGCTATCACTGGCTATGTCAAGTATCGACTGATAGATTAAGAAATATGATACTTAGCTATTTAGTATAGGGTGATACAGAATAACTGTTTGTACAAATGGTGCAATCCAAAAGGCATAGACCATTAGATTGATAGTTGACGAATTTAGATGAGTCCGGCTATACGAAGCCTGGGGGTTGAGGATTGGGGAATTATCTATTGAAGATTTGTTCCGCTAAAACAGGGACTTAAAACCAAATAACTATTGCATCTAAAATCCTCGCATCTAAAATCGGCTCGGTCTTCCCTGAAAATTGCTGAGTATGAGAAGGTACAACTAACGTGATCAAAAAAAGTTTAACGATCGGCATCATCGCGCTGTGGCTGTTAAGCGTGCCGCTGACCGGCAATGCCTTAGCTCAAGATGCTGGTGCCGCGGCTGCGGTGGCGCCGAATCCGATCGATAGCGGCGATACGGCCTGGATGTTGGTGTCATCAGCACTGGTATTGCTGATGACACCAGGGCTGGCGTTTTTCTACGGGGGACTGGTGCGATCGCGCAACGTCCTCAACACCATGATGATGAGCTTAGTCATGATGGGACTGATCGGCGTCACCTGGACGCTGTGGGGCTACAGTTTGGCCTTTGACGTTTCCACTCCAGCGTCCGAAGGCTTTGGTAAAGGGATCGAAACCTTCATCGGCGGCTTCGACTGGATGTTCTTGAACAACGTCACGGCGGACAAACCAGATCCGATCGGCTACGCACCGACAATACCCCACCAAGTCTTCATGGTTTACCAGATGATGTTCGCCATCATCACTCCCGCCTTGATTTCCGGGGCGATAGTCGAACGGGTAACATTTAAAACCTATTTCTGGTTCGTGCTGCTGTGGTCTACCTTCATCTACTCTCCTTTAGCCCACTGGGTTTGGGGTAGAGGCTGGCTGCAGGCGATCGGGTCTCTGGACTTTGCCGGCGGCACAGTCGTACACATCAGTTCCGGTGTTTCTGCGGTTGTCGCAGCTTGGATGATCGGGCCCCGCAAAGACCACTTGAACAAGCCCCACACCCCCCACAACGTACCCTACGTCTTGCTGGGAATTGGGATGCTGTGGTTCGGCTGGTTTGGCTTCAACGGTGGTAGTGCTTTGGGAGCTGGTTCTTTAGCAACAGTGGCTTTTGTCACCACGATGATTTCAACAGCAGCAGGCGGTTTAACTTGGACAATTGTGGAATGGGTGCTCAAAGGCAAACCGACAGCAGTGGGAATTGCTAGCGGTTTCCTAGCGGGATTGGTGGGCATCACACCTGCGGCTGGATTCGTGCTGCCAGTGGGAGCGCTTTTGATCGGATCGATTACTTCGGTTTGCTGCTTCTTTGCCGTTAGTTTCCGGGCTAAGCTGGGATTTGACGACTCTTTGGATACCTTCCCGGTTCACGGCGTCGGCGGAACTGTGGGCGCGATTCTGACTGGCGTGTTTGCGACTAAAGCCGTTAACGCTGCCGGAAATGACGGGCTGTTTGCCGGGAATCCGGGGCTAATCGTCACCCAGTTTGTAGGCGTTCTAGCTACTTACGTGTTTGCGGCTGTCGGCACTTTTGCGATCCTGAAAATTTTGGGGCAGTTTATGGAACTGCGAGTACCCTCATCTGCTGAAGACCAAGGTTTGGATATCGGCCTGCACGGGGAAGAAGCTTACGGTGAGGATTTTGCCGGCGGTTTCAGTTCGTTTGAATCGAGTTCTCCTTTTGCGCCGAAGAAGGTTTAAAGCTAATTTTCTGTGGGAGTTCGATCGTGTAGAGACCCAGGTATCTGGGTCTCTACGCTTTTTTTTAAGTTTTTTTTTACGAACCGCGAAGGCGCGAAGAGCGCGAAGAAAGAGGTATAAATAGCCTATCCCCTCTTCGCTGCTGAGCCAATAAGCCCGATCGCACCCCAGGCATTCTAAAATCAAAGGTAATTAACCTAGATTTCTACTCGATACCGCATGGATACTAAAGCTTTTAAACGATCGCTCCAACAGTCTGAAAACTACCACCGCAAGGGTTTCGGACACGAAGCTGAGGTAGCGGATGTGATGCAGACGGCTTATCAAAGCAGTCTGATCCAGCAAATTCGCGACAATAATTACAGACTGGAACGCGGCGCAGTCACGATCCGACTGGCTCAGGCTTTTGGCTTTTGCTGGGGGGTGGAACGCGCTGTAGCTATTGCTTACGAGACTCGCCAGCATTTCCCCTCGGAACGGATTTGGATTACTAATGAGATTATTCATAATCCGTCTGTCAATGAGCATTTGCGGGATATGGAGGTGGGTTTTATTGCTGTTGAGAATGGGCAGAAAAATTTTTCTGTTGTCGATAGTGGCGATGTGGTAATTTTACCTGCTTTTGGAGCGAGTGTTCAAGAAATGCAGTTGCTTAATGATAAGGGCTGTAAGATTGTTGATACTACTTGTCCTTGGGTTTCTAAGGTTTGGAATACTGTTGAAAAGCACAAAAAAAAGGATTACACTTCGATTATTCACGGTCAGTATAAGCATGAGGAAACTGTTGCTACGAGTTCTTTTGCTGATAAGTATTTGATTGTGCTCAATTGGCACGAAGCTGAATATGTCAGCAATTATATCTTGCACGGGGGCGATCGCGCTGAGTTTCTGGCTAAGTTTAGTAAGGCTTATTCTGCTGGTTTTGACCCGGATCGGGATTTGGAAATGGTCGGGATTGCTAACCAAACTACTATGCTCAAAACTGAGACCGAGAATATTGGCAAGTTGTTTGAAAAAACGATGATGCGGAAGTTCGGGCCGGAGAATTTGAGCGAGCATTTTTTGAGTTTTAATACTATCTGCGATGCGACTCAGGAACGGCAAGATGCTATGTTGAGTTTGGTTGAGGAAAAGTTGGATTTGATGCTGGTGATTGGGGGTTTTAATTCTTCTAATACTACCCATTTGCAGGAAATTGCGATCGACAAAACTCTTCCTTCTTATCACATTGATTGTGCGGAGCGCATTTTACCGGGAAATCGGATCGAACACAAGCCTTTGGGGGGAGATTTGGTCGTAACTGAAGGTTGGCTACCGGATGGTAAAATTGTAGTCGGCGTGACTTCGGGTGCTTCTACGCCTGATAAGGTTGTTGAAGATGCCATCGATCGCATTTTCGCGATGAAAGCAGCGGCTGCGATTGTGTAATTATATTGTTGCGCCACTGCACTCGGAATCATAACTTTCTCAGTTAATTTTCTCAGTGCAGGGCGAGTGTCTCTTTGCGAGTGCGATCGAGGCGAGCGCACTGGCAAAAAGATATAATTCCCATGTTAAACTATAGCCTTTCTCAGAAAGATGAGGTACGACTGGGCATTGGGCATTGGGCATTGGGCATTGGGCATTGGGCATTGGGCATTGGGCATTGGGCATTGGGCATTGGGCATACCTCACTTTTTTGAGAACCGCTATAATTTCAACCCCATTCTCCCCAATTACCCGATCGCTCGCATTTCTGATTTCTGATACTATTCACCCGCGTCATCGTCTCTGTGAATTTCTCCCTGCCTCTAAAAGATTATTTTTTAAATAAAATATTAAAAATTCGCCTTTTTTTTTGGGTAAAAAGCTTGACTTTGCTAGATTGACAATGTATGATTTTATAATGGGAATAGTGAGAAAATTTAAATTTATGTCACTATTCCCATTATCTAAAATATACCCCAAAAATCAACTTGAGTCAATAGGTAAAAACTCTTTTCTTTACGCCGCCATTTGAAACTGCCAAAGCAACACGAACGATACAACAATCGATGCAAAAAAAGGCGAATTAAGCTTTTCAGGCTATCCTAGATTGTGTAGCGTTTGCCTGAATCACGAGACGCAAGAGAGCGATTTAAGTCATCTCCGACTTAAGGGGGATGCGAGGAAGATGGAGACTAAACTAGAAACAAGATCGATCGCAAATTTGCTACTTAAATTTGTAGGCTTTCGCTGACTGCCTGCCCGCGCAAAAAAGTGGCGTAATCTGCATCCCGCTACAATAAAAAAAAAGCAGGACTCGCGTGCCATCATTTCATGAAACAATCCCTGACTCGCCAAATCACCGCAGGTATCGGAATGGCCGTGGCGCTGCTGATTTTTAATGCGGCTACTTCCTACCGCAACACTCTCAAGTTAATCGAAAACGAACGCTGGGTGGGCCACACTCACCGAGTTTTAACCGAACTCGAAGCCACGCTTTCTACCTTAAAAGATGCTGAAACGGGACAGCGCGGTTATTTGCTGACGGGAGAAGAACGGTATTTAGAACCCTATCACAGCGCGATCGCCCGCATCAACGAGCAAGTAGTCGGATTGCAGCAGCTAACCGCCGACAATAAGCGGCAGCAACAGCGCCTTCGCAACTTGAAAATTGCGATCGACTCTAAATTAGCCGAACTTGAAGGAACGATCAATCTGCGACGCCAACAAAACTTAGAAGCAGCCATGCGGGAAGTAAAATCCGGTAAGGGAAAGCAAATCATGGGCGCCATTCGGCAGCAGATAGCCGCCATGACTGCGGAAGAAACTCAGCTATTGCGGCAGCGCGCCCGAGAATCTAAAAAAAGCGCTAATTTGACAATCCTGACTTTTACCGTTGCCACTTTAGTAAATTTCCTGTTCATGGTGGTGGTTTACTATTTGGTGAAGCGCGATCGAACTTTGCGCGACAATGCCGAAATCAAGCAAAATCAACTCTTAGAACAGCTAGAACACGATCGCCACTTCCTACAATTAACCGAAGAACGTTTCCGCCTCGCCATTCTCAACGCACCGCTGCCAATTATGCTGCACGCTGAAAACGGACAAGTTTTGCAAATTAACAGCGCTTGGACAGAATTTTCAGGCTACCAACACTCAGAAATTCCCACAATTGAAGATTGGACAGAAAAAGCTTACCACAACCGCAAATCGCTAGTGCAAGCAGATATCGATCGGCTGCACCAATTAAACAGCCGCATTTCTGAAGGCGAATATATGATTGCCACAGCCAGCGGCGAAACTCGCATTTGGGACTTTTATTCCGCACCTTTAGGCCAGCTTTCCGACGGCAGAAGTTTAGTAATTAGTACCGCCATTGACATAACTGCGCGCAAACAAGCAGAAGCGGAAATTCGGATGCTCAACGCTACCTTAGAACGGCGAGTGGAACTCCGCACCAATCAACTTCAAGCAGCTAACGAAGAATTAGAAGCTTTCGCCTATACCGTTGCCCACGATTTGCGGGCTCCCCTGCGGGGAATGCAGGGATTGGCTGAAGCTTTATTAGAAGATTACCGTGACATCCTCGACGAACTTGGTCAAGAATACGCCCAGCAAATTGTTAATTCTGGGCAACAACTAGAAGAATTAATCGAAGATTTGCTAGCTTACAGCCGCCTCAGCCGCAGTGATTTATCGCTGCAAGTTTTAGACTTAGAGTCTGCTGTGGCCGAGGCAATTGCTATGGTAAAAGCTGACGCTACATCCAGGCACGCTCAAATCATTGTTCAATCACCCTTGCCTGCGGTAATTGCCCACCGCGTTACTTTAGTTCAAGTAATCGCCAATCTGCTCACCAATGCCATAAAATTTGTGGAAGGCGCACCACCCCAAGTGCAGATAGGGGCCGAGGAACTTGAGCTGCCTCAAGAGGGAGAGACAGACAGGGATATAGCGAGAAAATTGGAAAGGCAAACTGTGGGACAGTGGGAAAATTCCCAGTTACTGATGGCCAGTTGCCTATTGCCAGTCCCCATCATCCGTCTTTGGGTAGAAGACAACGGCATCGGTATTGCTCCCGAACATCAAAAACGCATTTTTCGGGTTTTTGAACGGCTGCACGGTATCGAATCTTACCCCGGAACTGGTATAGGATTAGCTATTGTAAAAAAAGGAGTCGATCGCATGGGCGGTCAAGTTGGAGTGGAATCTCAACTAGGACAAGGCAGTCGATTTTGGATACAACTGAGGAAGCATGACCCAAACGCAGACGATTTTGCTGGTGGAAGATAACCCCGTTGATATTCTATTGATGCAGCGGGCATTTCGCCATGAGACTTTTGCTAATACTTCGCTGCAAATTGTGCGAGATGGAGATGCAGCGGTTTTTTATTTAAATGGGGACGGAGAATACAGCGATCGCGATCTCTATCCTTTACCTGCGATAATTTTACTAGACTTGAAATTGCCCAGGCGATCCGGTCACGAAGTTCTGGTTTGGCTGAGGCAGCAGCCGGAACTAAAACGCTTGCCGGTGGTTATGCTTACTTCTTCTAGGCAAACACTTGATGTCAAGCGCGCTTACGATTTAGGGGTGAATTCTTATTTGGTTAAACCGGTCGGGTTTGCTTCTTTATTGGAAATGATGCAGAGTTTTAGCGAGTATTGGCTCAACTATAGCGAACTGCCGGAACCTAGCGAATTTTCTGGTTTGTAGTGGCTGTTTACCAGTTTTTATTGGGTGTTGCTTAATCTGGGTATGAAAAAATCAGTTGAAGCTCCCGAACCTTTGTGGATACTGGCTTCTATGACTTGCATATTTAGCTTTCCATACCGCCAATCAGCAACGCCACAAGTCTAATTAACCCACCAAGTACATATTTAAATTGTCGAGATTGCTCAATAACATATTGTTAGATTTAAGAATGTTTGCGCCCATACACAAACTCAAAGGCTAATGCTGTCTATTCTGTTAATCGACGACAACCCGAACGATCGCCTGATGATCGAGCGAGAACTGAGGAAAACTTTTCCCGATTTAGAAATTAAATCCGTTATTGATATCCAAACTCTAGAACACTTCCTGGCAGCCGGGGGTTTTGATATAGTGATTACCGACTACCAACTGCACTGGAGCGACGGATTAACTATTCTCCAAAAAGTTCACAGCCGCTACCCGAATTGTCCGGTAATTATGTGTACTGACAGCGGCAGCGAACAAGTGGCAGTCGAAGCTATGAAAGCGGGTTTGAGCGATTACGTGTTCAAAGGGCGGCACTTAAAGCGGCTGGCGGGGGCCGTGGGGGAAAGCTTGAAAAAACAGCAGTTGCGCGAGAACTACGCGAAAACTTCGGCGCAGTTGGCAATTTCGGAGGAAAGGCTGAGGTTGGCGATCGAAGCCTCGAAAATGGGAACTTGGGATTGGAATTTATTAAATGGCGAGGTGGTTTGGTCGGAGGGACACGAACTGTTATTGGGGTTGGAAAAAGGCAGTTTTGCGGGAACTTACGAAGCGTTTTTTGCCTGCATTCACCCGGATGACCAGGCCTCGATCGCCCGGGCTGTTGCCTTTGCTTTAGAAAACAAAATAGAATA
Organism: Microcoleus sp. S13_C3; assembly: GCF_036700905.1. Taxonomy (NCBI): domain Bacteria; kingdom Bacillati; phylum Cyanobacteriota; class Cyanophyceae; order Oscillatoriales; family Microcoleaceae; genus Microcoleus; species Microcoleus sp. S13_C3. Next base: position 18,198 of record NZ_JAUBPT010000119.1, read on the forward strand.
CCAATACGAATTTAGAGTCATTTGGCCCGACGGCAGCTTGCACTGGATCGCGAGTAGGGGCAAGTTTTTTGATGATGATACGGGTAAATCGGTGCGATCGAGCGGCGTGGTTTGGGATATTACTGATCGCAAATTATCGGAAGCCCGGGTGCAAGAAAGTGAGGAAAACTTGCGCTTTGCCCTAGAAGCAGCTAATACGATCGCTTTTACCTGGGATGTGGCATCGGGGGAAGTCCGCCGTTCGTCCAATGCCCAAACACAGATGGGTTTGGGCCCAGACAGCACCTTTGGTACTTTTGAGCAAAAAAAGAATGCGGTGCATCCAGAAGACCGTGAAAGGTTTTTGGCAGATGTGGATGCCGCACTCAGCGGGACGGGAGTTTACGAGTCGGAATACCGCAAAGTGCGACCCGACGGCTCAGTGATTTGGCTTCACGACAAAGGGCGGGTGGTTTTTGACGCATCCGGCACACCCCTTCGGCTGTTCGGGGTGGCGATCGACATTACGGATCGCAAACAGTTAGAATACGACCGATCCCGCGCGTTGGTCCGCGAGCGGTCGTATTTGCGTCGCCTGCAAAAGTTAACCTCCGCGTCAGTTGCTATCAACTCCACGCTGTCGGTGGCAGAAATACTTCAGTTAGCTGCCGATAGCGCCCGCCAAATTCTGGAAGTCCACCAGGTAGCGGTCAACCTCAACCCGGCCGCCAACTGGGATGCGGGAATTAGCAAGTTTTCCATGTCAGAAAAATACGCCGCGTGGCAAGATTACTGCGAAGAACCAGACGGTACGGGCATTTACCAACAAGTTGGCCAGCAGCAACAGGCGATGCGAATGACTCAAAGCGAGTTAGAGGCTCACCCGGCCTGGCGGGGGTTCGGCAAGGCTGCGGGGAAGCACCCGCCGATGCGGGGCTGGCTGGCTGTACCGCTGACGGCTAGGGACGGCAGAAATCTCGGATTGATTCAGTTGTCGGACAAGTATGAGGGGGAGTTTGCCGAAGATGATGAAACTATTTTAATGCAGTTGGCTCAAGCGGTGTCGGGGGCGATCGACAATGCCCGACTTTACGAGGAATCTCAGCAGGCAAATCGCATGAAAGATGAGTTTTTGGCAACTCTTTCTCATGAGCTGCGATCGCCCTTAAACGCGATTTTGGGCTGGGCGCAACTGCTGCGGCACCGCAGTTTTAGTCCGGCTGCTACTGGGCGGGCTTTAGAAACGATCGAGCGAAATGCTAAATTGCAAACTCAATTGATTGATGATTTGCTGGATATTTCTAGAATTATTCGCGGCAAGTTGAGTTTGAATCCTTGTGCGGTAAATTTGATTTCGATGGTGGAAGCAGCGGTGAATACGGTGCGGTTGGCCGCCGATGCTAAGTCGATCGATTTACGGTTTGCAATTGTAGATTCGGGCTGGGAGACTGCAGAGTTTTCCGAAAGCGGGGAGATTTCTGGCAATCCTGAATCTCCGTTAAATCCGAAATTTTGGGTATCAGGAGACCCCGGCCGCTTGCAGCAAGTAATTTGGAATTTGCTGACGAATGCGATTAAGTTTACGCCGCGCGGGGGGCGAGTTGAAATCCGGCTTTCGAGAGTTGATTCGGAGGTTGAGTTGGCTGTTACCGACACGGGAATTGGGGTTGCACCGAATTTTTTGCCTTACGTGTTTGAGTCTTTCCGCCAAGCAGATGCTACGATTACTCGCAATTATAGCGGTTTGGGGCTGGGTCTGGCGATCGTCCGGCAGTTGGTGGAACTCCACGGCGGCACGGTTTGGGCGAGCAGTCCGGGACTGGATATGGGATCGACTTTTACTTTCCGTCTCCCTGCGATGCAGGTAAATTCGATCGCCGGCGAGGAAGCGCAGGTTTTGGCTGGCGCTGGTAATTTACTGGGAGTTAAGGTTTTGCTGGTTGATGACGAGGTTGATTCGCGGGAATTTATGAGGTTTGTCTTGGCGGATTCCGGGGCCGCTGTCAGGGTTGCATCGTCTGCTGCTGAGGCGTTTGAGGTGGCTTCGCAGTTTGGGCCGGATGTTGTGGTCAGCGATATCGGAATGCCGGAGGAAGACGGCTATTCGCTGCTACGAAGGCTGCGTTCTTTGAACACGCAGACAGGGAAATTTTGGGCGATCGCTCTGACGGCTTATGCTAGGGATGAAGACCGCGATCATGCTTTTGCTGCAGGTTTCGATCGGCATCTGTCTAAACCTGTGCAACCCGATGTGTTGGTAGAGACTATAGTCAAGTTGAGGCAGCAAGGGGTAACAACATAAAAAATTCTGTTAATAATTGGTAATTGGTAATTGGTAATTGGTAATTGGTAATTGGTAATTGGTAATTGGTAATTGGTAATTGGTAATTGGTAATTGG
>NZ_JAUBPT010000119.1:20675-24112 GCF_036700905.1 Microcoleus sp. S13_C3
TAATAGTGTTTGTAGTGGCGACTTTAATCCTCGTAAAACTCGCTGGTACTTGCCTTCCTTACTACAAATGTATAAGCCCAAGTGCATTTAAATTGTATAGTCAAATTTAAGAAAATTCTTGTGGGGAGTAGGGGTTGGGCCAGAAAGCCCGCCCTAAAAATACAATTTAGATGCCCAACACCTTAATGCTGATTTTACCGGACACGACTTGATTAACCGGACTGGATATCGACGGAATCGCTCAACTGAGAAATATAAAAATTTGTATTTTTCAAACTCTTCAACTTCTGCTTGTGGGGCTTTGCTTCTAGCCCGCCTAAAATATGCAATTTCTATGCCGATTAGGTGATTGGTTTGTGTTAATATGCTAAAATATCCAACAACCACGCGGTAATAATTAGGTGGACAAACTTCAGACAGATATAGAGGCAATTTACTCTCAAATTGAGGAATTGCGCCTGGAACGCCAGCAGCTTAGTATTGCCGATGTGGTCCCAGCCGGTGATTCGCCCCAAGCGATCGCCGATGCTTATCGTCGTCACGCCAGGGAAAAAGCACAAGTATCGGCAGAAGTCAAGGGGATAGATGACGCGATCGCGGCTCTGTCTGCTCAACTAAGTCAGAAACAGCAGCAGTCAGTAAAGTTGCAAAGAATAACTCCGATGGAGGAGCAAGTTGAAGAAGGAAGATTACTAGCTCAGGGACACGCGGAACGGATTAATGAACTGGCGGCGGAACTGGCGGCGGAAGTGAAGGGACTCAAGGCCATCGCCGACCAAATTAGTCCCAGCTACTGGCAGGTTTATTACAAGCCTTTTATTACGGGTTTTAAGAGTATTTCTGTTCCCTACGTGCGATCGGACGGGGATGTTTGGACTATTGTCAATCGAGTAGTTTAGAGAGGCTGCGGGAGCAGAAATAATCAGCGCTCAAGACATTTTTTTCCTGTCCCTATTCCTCTACCTCAACCTCGCAGCAATTGCTTAATAGTCCCGACCAATTCTTGAGGGTGAAATGGCTTGGCGATGTAAGCGTCGGCTCCTTGTTTCATTCCCCAATAGCGATCGAACTCTTCGCTTTTGCTCGAACACATTACCACCGGCAAATTTTGGGTTTTAGGGTCGCTTTTGAGCCGACGACAGACTTCGTAGCCGTTCATCCGGGGCATCACGATATCCAGAACCACTAAATCTGGGCGGTTAGCCTTGATTTGCTCTAGAGCTTCTACGCCATCACTCGCTACGGTGACGTTGAGTCCTCTACCTTTGAGCAAGTCGGCGATCATCTCCCGCAGAGTGACGCTATCATCAACAACCATAACTGTACTCATAGAATAATCCCTACCAAGTTTCTGGGTTGAAACGTTCTCATTAACGTTTACACTAACGTTCACCTTCAAAGGTGTCTTTTCCTGATTGAGATTGCGCTCTGCTAAATGTAGTTTACCCACTTTTGCTGATTTCTCAATCATTTTCTGAGTAATTTCCGCCAAATTTAAAGATCCGCGCAATCTCGGTTGACACAGGAGGCTATGTCCGTTAGTCTATCATTTTCTTTCTCAAATGGTACTATTCTCAAAAAATCAGGGTATAGCTTGGTTGTGCGTTTCCCGTTGAGGACGGCGGCGCTCGGCCGCCTCCATCAACGGGAGCATCTCAATGAAAGCAGCCCTCCGCTAGAAATTGGAGTTTTGAGGCAGAAGGCAGGAGGAAAGAGGAAGAAGGAAAGAGGAAGAAGGAAGGAGCTAGAAGAAGTTTTTTTATAAATATGAGATGCTCCCTGCATCAACATTTGTCTAATTAGGATTTTTCGTACCTAAAGCCGATAGTTTTTGGTCGTAGAGCTTGTCTAAAACGACCGGGCGCTGGCGGTAGCTGTGACCGGTGTTTTTGCAGCCGTTAGCAACGATTCCCAAGACGGAAGCTCCAGAAATTTTTAATTTTTCTCGAACTTTGCTAACTTGCGATCGGTCTGTTTGCCCAATTTGGACGACCATAATCGTAGCGTCTGTGCGATCTGCGATCGAGTGGGTGTCTGCCAAGCCTGCTACTGGCGGGGAGTCATAAATTACTAAGTCAAAAAATGCTTGAAATTGCTCCATCAGATACTGCATTTTTTTGGAAGAAAGAAGCTTGATCGGATCGGGGGGAATTTGGGCTGCGGTGAGTACGAACAAATTTTCTTGGTTCGGGGCTCGTTGAATCGCGTCGTTGAGGCTGAGATCCGTGGAGATGGCATCGCCCTGGCCACGCACGTTTGGCAGTCCTAACTTAGCGTGCAGTTGCGGGCAACGCAAATCTGCATCTACTAACAATACTCGCTGTCCGACGGCTGCTGCTGTGGCTGCCAGGTGCAAAGCTACTGTAGATTTGCCGTCTCCGGCTACGGCTGAGCCGACTAAGAGCGATCGAATTGCCGTGCCTGCACTCAGCAAGTGAATGTTCGTGTATAGCGATCGAAATGCTTCTAAAAATTGATAGTCCAAGTCGCTCAAAATACTTGGTTCCCCGCTCATCGAACCAGTATCTCTAGGTTCGACCGGTTCGACTACTTCCACTCTCGAGTTCGATCGAGCCGATGTTAGTTTCCTCTGTCTGGCCGACGGTCTGCGCTGGACTTTTTTGGTAAACGGAATCACCCCGAGTATTGGCAATCTTGTGGCGATTATCAGTGATTCTGGAGTGTGGAACACAGTATTTAGTACCTCTACCAGCAAGCCGACTGCTATGCCCAGCAGACTGCTTAAAATTACTGCCAGCACTAACTGTTTTTTGGTTTGTTTGACGGTAGCTGTTATAGGGTTGCCGAATTTGTCTAGCGGAATTTCCGGAGGATTGATCTGCACCCAGGGTATTTGCTGCTGAGCCGCATCGATCCGCAAGGCTTCTCGTTTTGCCAGGAAGTCCGACAAACTCTTAGTAACTACTTGCAGTTCCCGCTGTAAATTGTCGTATTGTCGGGTTGTGACTGAAAAGTTTCTAATGTTTTGGTTGAGAGCATTTTGCAAAGCGGTCATTTCGCGATCGCGCGCTTCAACTTCTTTGATTTGGGTCTCTAAATTTCCCATCACTACTTCTCTTGCTTGTTGAGTGGCGGTTAAAATCAGTTCTTCCAGGCTTTTTCGCAACGCTAAAACTGGCAAACTGTCTTCTCTGTACTGAGCTAATTTTAATGACAATTCTGAGTCTATTCTCTGAATTTGACCTAAGATTCCGGCGTAAGCTTGTCCTTGGGTCATCAGCAGCCCCTGGGGATTATTTTCGTTGAGTAGTTTTTCATAGCTTGGGTAGAGGTTTCGCATCCCTTTTAGCTGAACTCTAATTTCTACTTGCTTACGCCGAATGCTTTGAACTTGTTCAGCTTAGTGGTGCAGAAAACTATTTTTGTTAATAAGAAAATGACATAACTTTAGAAAATTCAATCCGCCGCTCTAACTT
>NZ_JAUBPT010000120.1:0-23431 GCF_036700905.1 Microcoleus sp. S13_C3
TTGTTGATTTTGTAAATCAAATCTTGAGTGTTTACTTATCTTAACATGATTTGGTTTTTTTACGCCTACCTACTTAACTGTTACTCATTTCCTCATCCCAACAGCTTAGCGATCTCCTTCTCCGTAAACGGATTCTCATCCTTTTCCAGCTGATCAATCCAGCCTTGCCGCTGTTTTTTGCCCTCAGCCCAATCCGTGCTCTTGATAAACGCTTGAAAATCTGCGATCGCCCCTGCCTTATCCCCCATCCGCGCCCGGGCCACCCCACGACTATCTCGAAAGTCGCCATTGCCCGGTGCAAGTGCCACCGCCCTATCGCACGCCGAGATCACGGTCTTTGCCCCTTGGTGCAGCGCACCGTACCAACACAGCGTATTCCAAGACTTTGGAGAGATATTCCAGGTTGCGTCGAACTGCTTTGCTTTCAAGAAGGCATCCAGTGCTTCCTGAACTTTACCCTCTTGGACTAGGTTTTCCCCTTGGGCGATCGAACCGCCCGCAGCCCACTGTTTAACCTTGTCCTCTGGTGGCACCTCAATGCTGGGTGATAATTTATGGGCCTGTTGGAACGTCGCGATGGCTAGGCCCACATCGCCTTGCTCCGCGCTGGCTCGACCTCGATTGACTAAAAACTGGGCGTTTTCCGCATCGTTCCAGGCTAGCTTTTGACAGGTTTTCCCCGCCTCTTTCGCCACGGAGATCATTTCCGCATCCCCACCAAACTGCGTTTCCGGGGCGAGTAAAACGGGATGTAAAATTACTCGGTTGCACGCCATCTTCAGCCAATCTTGCCAAGTGCCAAGGCGCCAGAGACGAAGCGTGCGATCGTAACTGGCGCTGATAATGGTTTTACCGTCCGGGCTAAACGCAACTGACTTGACTTCCTTCGTATGTCCCTTGAGGGGCTGACCGATGGGTTGACCGGAGGTGTCCCACAGGCGAATTGTATGATCGGAACTACCGCTGGCAATGGTTTTGCCATCCGGGCTAAATTTCACCGAGTAGATTGAATTGGCGTGTCCTTTAAAGGGTTTACCGAGGGTTTTGCCAGAGCGATCCCACAGGCGAATTGTATTGTCCCCACTGCCACTGGCAATGGTTTTGCCATCCGGGCTAAATACCGCCGAGTAGACATCATCCTTATGCCCTTTGAAGGGTTGACCGATGGGATTGCCTGAAGTATCCCACAGGCGAATTGTATTGTCATAGCCACCGCTGACGATTGTTTTGCCGTCGGGGCTCCAGGCCACGGACTGGACCGCATCTTGATGTCCCTCAAAGGGTTGACCAATGGGATTGCCAGAGCGATCCCACAGGCGGAGGGTCCCGTCAATGCCACAACTGACAATGGTTTTACCATCGGGACTCCAGGCCACTGCCCGGAGCGCCTCTGTATGTCCTTTAAAGGGTTGACCGATGGGATTGCCAGAGCGATCCCACAGGCGAATTGTCTTGTCCTCGCTACCACTGACAATGGTTTTGCCGTCTGGACTCCATGCCACTGCCCGGACCTTATCTGTATGTCCTTTAAAGGGCTGACCGATGGGCTTGCCATTCGTGTCCCACAGGCGGAGCGTATTGTCCCAGCTACCACTGACAATGGTTTTGCCATCGGGGCTAACTGCCGCTGAGGATACTCCTTTGCCTTGCCCGGTGAAGGGTTGACCGAGGAGGTAGCCGTCCGTATCCGACAGACGAATCGTCCCCTTATCGTCGCTACTGAAAATGGTTTTGCCATCAGGACTCAATACCACGGACGAGACTGCACCCACGTGCCCGATGAGGGGATGACCCAGGAGAGGATTCCCCCCCAGATCCCAAAGAGAAATGGTTCCATCGAACCCCCCACTGACGATGACGCTACCCTTGGGACTAAATGCGAGTGACTGAATCCACGCACCCTCATGCCCTTTGAAGGGTTGAGTGATGAGTTTGCCCGATGTGTTCCACAAACGAATCAGCCCGTCATTGCTGCCACTGGCAATGGTTTTGCCATTGGGGCTCCAGGCCACTGACGCGACCTCATCCTCATGCCCCGTCCAAGGTTGACCAATGGGTTGACCCTGACGAGTCCACAAACGAACCGTTTTGTCCTTGCCGCCACTGACGATGGTTTTGCCATCGGGACTTAATGCCAGAGTGCGAATCCCACCCTTATGCCCTTTGAATGGTTTACCGACGGGCTTGCCATTCGTGTCCCACAGGCGAATCATCCCGTCCTCGCCGCTACTGACGAGCGTTTTGCCATCGGGGCTAAATCGGATTGACCAGACATCGCCTTGATGCCCTTTGAAGCGTTTGATGAGCTTACCAGAGATGTCCCATAAGCGAATCGTCCCGTCTGCATCGCCACTGACGAGCGTTTTGCCGTCGGGGCTCCAGGCCACAGAATTGAGGGCGGTTTTAAGCCCATTGGGCAACGGGTCGATCTGTTGACCGATGGGATAGCCAGAGGTATCCCACAGGCGAATCGTCCCGTCTTTACCCGCACTCGCGAGGATTTTGCCGTCTGGACTCAACGCTAATGAGTTGACTCCACCGGCTTGTCCCGTAAGGAGATTGCGCTCTCTGGCATCTCCAGCGGCATCGCGCAAGCTAGACTGCACCTGGGAAAACGTCTTCCGACGAACGTCTGGCGATGCAGATTCGCTTTCACCTGTGGCTTTAATCGCCAGAATGAGTGCCTCTAGGGGATCGGCATCGAGCAGCGATTGGACGCGGGCCGCATTCTCGTCTAACCTGGCAATTTTGGTTTGCTCTTCGGCAATCTTCGTTTGCTCTTGTGCGTCTAGCCACAGCTTTGTGGTAACAATAGTGGCAAGCGTCATAATCCCGATCGCACCCACAGCCGCTCCCGTTAATAGCATCTTACTTTTGCGTTTTTCGGCGCTACTTTTGGCTATATATGCCTTTTGTAACTCCGTCGCGACCGGCTGTTTCTTTTGTGATTGAATGTCTTTCAACCACACTTCGGCGATCGCCAACTCACTCCCGCGCAATAGTAGATCTTTCGTCTGATTTTTTTGCTGCCACTCCCAGGCCCGCTGAGACCATTTCGTATGATTCTGTAAGTGTTCTCTGTCTGTATCGAGGGTTCTGACCAATCGATTAAAATTGGCATTGAAATCCCCCTCGTTTTGATTGAAATCTATCCACTGGACTTTGGCTAACTCCGGATGCAACTCGGCTGAATTGACCTCGCGATGCAGCAGCGTCACAAACCGCTTGTTCAACTTGGCTGCATACTCCACTTCCATCCCGCAATAGGGTGAATTTACCGCTTGCGGGGACAGAATAAATAAGAAATTATCCGACGATTGGATGCCCTGCTCTATCTCTCGCGCAAAATCCGAACCCGAGGCAATACTTTCTTGGTCGAACCAGGTCGTTTTTCCCTGTAGTTGTAGTTCGTTATTGAGCTTTCTGGCTAAATCCGAATCGGCGCGAGAATAAGAAATAAAAACATCGAGGGACTCCAAGGGCGGTTGCCGCAAACTTTCAGAAATGAATTCTTCAATTAATGCTGTTGGGCGATACTGCGTCCGTTTCTGTCCTACCTTCAACCACGCCTCTGCACTTCGCAAGTTATAACCTCGCAGCAGAATACTCGGATTCTTATGCTGTCGCTCCCACTTCAAGGCTTGAGTTAGGAACACTTTATGCTCGTTATAATAAACTTCATCCTGATGTATAATCTTCAGCAATTGACTTTCATCGAGCAAGTAATCGTCTTCTTTTACGTTGTCGGTGAGGTCGATATACTGCACGCCCTGTAACGCCAAAGGGAGCGAGTCTACTGACGTTTCCCGCACGAGAACGGGGATAATTCGTTTCTGGAGCGATACGGCATACTCTAATTCTTTCCGAACGTACTCGGATTCTACAGAGTCGGGCGAGAGCAGATAGACCAAATTATCGGTTTGTTCGATGCCCCGATCGATCGCACTCTGAAAATCTTCTCCGGTTTGAATATCGGTTGTATTCGTCCAAACTGTCAAGCTTTCTCGCCTCAGACTGTTGCGAATTTTCTCCATTGTTTCCCGATCCCGCTCGGAATAAGAGATAAACACCTGAGTCATCAAGTTATTGCCATTCTTGATGCTTTCAGTAATGTATTCGCAATGCAAATCGGCGGGAAAACAAGGCGGTTGTTCATCTTTAAACCGGATTTTCAACCAAGATTCTGCTTGCTTTTTCTCGTCGCCAATTAACAACCATCGATTTTGTTTTTGCTGCCGCTCCCATTCTAAGGCTTTGGTTAAAAATTGCGTATGCTTTTCTACATAATCGCCGTGGCGGTTTAGTAATTCAAGTAATCCGGTTAAAGATTTATCGAAGTCATCAATTCCCTCTCGAAAATACACCCAGTTGATTTTGCCTATAGCCGGGTGCATATTGTTAAAACTTGAATGCAATCCTTTGGCTTTGTAGGCTTCCCACTCCTCGTCGGTTCCCTGGGGTTTTCTCTGCTGCCAAATCTCTCGATCGATCTGTTCGACGTGCAGTAAGGGAATTATCCGTTTATTGCGTCGAATCGCCAGTTCGATTTCCTTGCCGCAATAAGGCGAGTTGATCGAATGTGGTGCGATGATAAATAAGAAGTTGTTCGCTTTCTCGATGCCGTCGTCAATTTGATTTTGGAAATCGACTCCCAGGGGAATATCGTTTTGGTCGAACCAAATATTCAACCCTTGTTCTCGCAGGCTCTCGTATAACTTTCTGCCGAAAGCTAGACTATCTGCTCGTCCGTAAGAGATAAAAGCGTCAAAATTTGTTTTCATAGTCGATGAGTGATAACTGATAACTGATGACTGATAACTGTTCCCCCTGAACTCATTCCAACAACTTATATATCTCCTTCTCCGTAAACGGATTCTCACCCTTTTTCAGGGCATCAATCCAGCCTTGCCGCTGTTTTTTGCGATCGGGCGAATCCGTGGCCTGGATAAACGCTTGAAAATCTGCGATCGCCCCTGCCGTATCCCCCGTCAGCGCCCGGGCCACCCCACGACTATCTCGAACCTCGACATTGCTCGGTGCAACTGCCACCGCCGTATCGCACGCCGAGAGCACGGTCTTTGCCCCTCCGTGCAGCGCACCGTACCGACACAGCGTATTCCAAGAGTCTTGAGATATCTTCCAGGTTGCGTCGAACTGCTTTGCTCTCCAGAAGGCATCCAGCGCTTCCTGAACTTTACCCTCTTGGACTAGGTTCTCCCCTTTTTCAATCAAACCGCCCGCAGCCCACTGTTTAACCCTGTCCTCTGCTGGCACCTTAATGCTGGGCGATAATTTCTGGGCCTGTTGGAACGTCGCGATGGCTAGGCCCAAATCGCCTTGCCGCGCGCTCGCTCGACCTCGATTGACTAAAAACTGGGCGTTTTCCTCATTGTTCCAGGCCAGCTTTTGACAGGTTTCCCCCGCCTCCTTCGCCACGGAGAGCATTTCCGTATCCTTACCAAGCTGCGTTTCGGGCGCGACTAAAACGGGATGTAAAATTATTCGGTTGCACCCCATCTTCAGCCAATCTTGCCAAGTGCCAACGCGCCAGAGGCGAAGGGTGCGATCGTGACTGCCGCTGATAATGGTTTTACCGTCCGGGCTAAACGCAAGTGAACTGACTGGCTTCGTATGTCCCTTCAGGCGTTGACCGATGGGTTCACCGTTCATGTCCCACAAGCCAATCGTATTATCGTAACTACCGCTGGCAATGGTTTTGCCATCCGGGCTAAATTTCACGGAGAAGATTGAATTGGCGTGTCCTTGAAAGGGTTTACCGATGGGATTGCCTAAAGTATCCCACAGGCGAATTGTATTGTCCCGACTGCCGCTGGCAATGGTTTTGCCATCCGGGCTCCAGGCCACTGAATAGACCCCATCCTTATGCCCTTGGAAGGGTTGACCGATGGGATTGCCTGAAGTATCCCACAGGCGAATTTTCCCGCCATAGTCACCGCTGACGATTGTTTTGCCGTCCGGGCTCCAGGCCACGGACATGACCCACTTTGTGTGTCCCTCAAAGGGTTGACCGATCTGCTTACCTGAAGTATCCCACAGGCGAATTGTATTGTCATCGCTACCGCTGACAATGGTTTTACCATCGGGGCTCCAGGCCACTGCATCGACCGCATCTGTATGTCCTTTAAAGGGTTGACCGATGGGATTGCCCAAGCGATCCCACAGGCGGAGCGTCTTGTCATAGCTACCACTGACAATGGTTTTGCCGTCAGGACTCCATGCCACTGAAGAGACCGTATCTGTATGTCCTTTAAAGGGCTGACCGATGGGATTGCCGTCCGTTTTCCACAGGCGAATTGTATTGTCCTTGCTACCAGTGACAATGGTTTTGCCATCGGGGCTCCAGGCCGCTGAGTATACTCTTTTTTCGTGCCCGGTGAAGGGTTGACCGATCAGGTAGCCGTCTCTATCCCACAGACGAATCGTCCCCTTATCGTCGCTACTGAAAATGGTTTTGCCATCGGGACTCAATGCCACGGACGTGACTGCACCCACGTGCCCGATGAGGGGATGACCCAGGAGAGGATTCCCCCCCAGATCCCAAAGAGAAATGGTTCCATCCCACCCCCCACTAACGATGACCCTACCATTGAAACTAAATTCGACTGACCGAATCGGCGCACCCTCATGCCCTTTGAAGGGTTGAGCGATGGGTTTCCCCGAGGTGTTCCACAAACGAATCCACCCGTCTCCCCCACCACTGGCAATGGTTTTACCATCGGCGCTCCAGGCCACTGAAGAGACCTCCTCCTGATGCCCCGTCCAAGGTTGACCAATGAGTTGACCCTGACGAGTCCACAAACGAACTGTCTTGTCATCTCCACCACTGACGATGGTTTTGCCATCGGGACTTAATGCGATCGAGTTAATCCCACCCTTATGCCCTTGGAAGGGTTTACCGACGGGATTGCCATCCGTGTCCCACAGGCGAATTGTCCCGTCCGCGCCGCTACTGACGAGCGTTTTGCCATCGGGGCTAAATCGGATTGACGAGACACGGCCTTGATGCCCTTTGAAGCCTTGGTTGATGAGCTTACCAGAGATGTTCCACAAGCGAATCGTCCCCTCTGCATCGCCACTGACGATCTTTTTGCCGTCTGGGCTCCAGGCCACGGAATGGAGGGCGGGTGTAACCCCATTGGGTAACGGATCCATCGGTTGACCGATGGGATAGCCGTCCGTATCCCACAGGCGAATCATCCCGTCATCACCCGCACTCGCGAGGATTTTGCCGTCTGGACTCAACGCTAATGAGGCGACTGCCTGTGTGCTTGCTGTCAGGAGATTGCGCTCTCTGGCATCTCCGGCGGCATCGCGCAAGCTATACTGCACCTGGGAAAACGTCTTCTGGCGAACCTCGGGCGATGCAGCTTCGGTTTCACCTGTAGTTTTAATCGCCCGAATGAGTGCCTCTAGGGGATCGACATCGAGCAAAGTCTGCACGCGGCCAGCATTTTCCTTTAACTCGGCTATCTTCCTTAGCTCTTCCGCTTCTGTAGTTTTCTTTTGCGCCTCTATTGTCTTAAGTGTTGTGGCGATAGTGGCAAGTGTCATGAGCGAGAGCGCACCCACCACCGCTCCCCTTAATAGCATCTTATTTTTGCGTTTTTCTGTGCTACTTTCGGCTATATATGCCTTTTGTAACTCCGTCGCGACGGGCTGTTTCTTTTGGGTTTGAATGTCTTGCAACCAGGCTTCGGCGATCGTCAATTCACTCCCGCGCAATAGTAAATCTTTCGTCTGATTTTTTTGCTGCCACTCCAAGGCCCGCTGAGACCATTTCGTATGATTCTGTAAGTGTTCTCTGTCTGTATCCAGGGTTCTGACCAATTGATTAAAATTGGCATTGAAATCGCCATGGTTTTGATTGAAATCTATCCACTGAACTTTGGCTAACTCCGGATGCAAGTCGGCTGAATTGACCTCGCGATGCAGCAGCGTCACAAACCGCTTGTTCAACTTGGCGGCATGCTCCACTTCCATCGCGCAATAGGGTGAATTTACCGCTTGCGGGGACAGAATAAATAAGAAATTATCCGACGATTGGATTCCCTGCTCTATCTCTCGCGCAAAATCCGAGCCCGAGGCAATACTTTCTTGGTCGAACCAGGTCGTTTTTCCCTGTAGTTGTAGTTCGTTATTGAGCTTTCTGGCTAAATCCGAATCGGCGCGAGAATAAGAAATAAAAACATCGAGGGACTCCAAGGGCGGTTGCCGCAAACTTTCCGCAATGAATTCTTCTATTAATGCTGTTGGGCGATACTGCGATCGTTTCTGCCCTACCTTCAACCACGCCTCTGCACTTCGCAAGTTATAACCTCGCAGCAGAATACTCGGATTCTTATGTTGTCGCTCCCACTTCAAGGCTTGAGTTAGCAACACTTTATGCTCGTTATAATAAACTTCATCCTGATGTATAATCTTCAGCAATTGACTTTCATCGAGTAAGTAATCGTCTTCTTCTACGTTGTCGGTGAGGTCGATATACTGCACGCCCTGCAATGCTAAAGGTATCGACTCGGGTGGCGTTGATCGAACTAAAACGGGGATAATTCGCTTCTGCAGCGATAGGGCATAGTCTATTTCTTTCCGAACGTACTCTGATTGTACAGAGTCCGGCGAGAGTAGACAGACCAAATTATCGGTTTGTTCGATGCCCCGATCGATCGCACTCTGAAAATCTTCCCCGGTTTGAATATCGGTTGTATTCGTCCAAACTGTCAAGCTTTCTCGCCTCAGACTGTTGCGAATTTTCTCCATTGTTTCCCGATCCCGCTCGGAATAAGAGATAAACACCTGAGTCATCAAGTTATTGCCATTCTTGATGCTTTCAGTAATGTATTCGCAATGCAAGTCCGTCGGAAGACAAGGCGGCTGCTCTGAGTTAAAATGAATTTTTAACCAAGCTTCGGCTTGCTTTTTCTCGTCGCCCACTAACAGCCATCGATTTTGTTTTTGCTGCCGCTCCCATTCTAAGGCTTTGGTTAAAAATTGCGTATGCTTTTCTACATAATCGCCGTGGCGGTTTAGTAATTCAAGTAATCCGGTTAAAGATTTATCGAAGTCATCAATTCCCTCTCGAAAATACACCCAGTTGATTTTGCCTATAGCCGGGTGCATATTGTTAAAACTCGAATGCAATCCTTTGGCTTTGTAGGCTTCCCACTCCTCGTCGGTTCCCTGGGGTTTTCTCTGCTGCCAAATTTGTCGATCGATCTGTTCGACGTGCAGTAAGGGAATTATCCGTTTGTTGCGCCGAATTGCCAGTTCGATTTCTTTGCCACAATAAGGCGAGTTGATCGAATGCGGTGCGATGATAAATAAGAAGTTGTTCGCTTTTTCGATGCCGTCGTCTATTTGATTTTGGAAATCGACTCCCAGGGGAATATCGTTTTGGTCGAACCAAATATTCAACCCTTGTTCTCGCAGGCTCTCGTATAACTTTCTGCCGAAAGCTAGACTATCTGCTCGTCCGTAAGAGATAAAAGCGTCAAAATTTGTTTTCATGAGGAAGAGATAGGTAAATGGGGGCGTTGATGAATACAGGTATGAATTCAAGATTTCGGCATTGCTCTAAGTCCTGTTATGGTCAGGGCTGTTTCATTCTTGGTAGGGGCCGCGCCAAGAGTGCCGGCCCTTTTGGCCTGAAACCCCCATTAAATCATTGGTGGCGGGGGTAGGCACGGGGAGTAGGGGTAGCACTACCCCTACAAAAACCTCGTTTTTGGTGAGAATGAAACAGCCCTGCTGGTATGGTGAGTTTTGTAAGGCATCTTTCAAGTCAATTAAAGCGTTTTGGTAGACAAGGCTAGACAACAGGTTCATCCCAGGGAATTCAGGTTGCTTCTTGACGTGGTTAGTGAGAACTTTTTTGACTTCATCCAACAGTCAACAGTCAACAGCAAACCCGATCGTGGTCAACAACGAGGAATTTTAGAAAAGTATTTGGCTATTTACTCAAGCTCTAACAACCATTCAATTCACTGTTGACTGATAACTGATAACTGTTCCCCATCTCCTCATTCCAACAAATTAGCGAGCTCCTTCTCCGTAAACGGATTCTCACCCTTTTTCAGCTGATCAATCCAGCCTTGCCGCTGTTTTTTGCCCTCTGGCCAATCCGTGACCTTGATAAACGCTTGAAAATCTGCGATCGCCCCTGCCGTATCCCCCATCCGCGCCCGGGCCAGCCCACGACTATCTCGAAAGTCGCCGTTGCCCGGTGCAAGTGCCACCGCCCTATCGCACGCCGAGATCACCGTCTTTGCCCCTTGGTGCAGCGCACCGTACCAACACAGCGTATTCCAAGACTTTGGAGAGATATTCCAGGTTGCGTCGAACTGCTTTGCTTTCAAGAAGGCATCCAGTGCTTCCTGAACTTTACCCTCTTGGACTAGGTTTTCCCCTTGGGCGATCGAACCGCCCGCAGCCCACTGTTTAACCTTGTCCTCTGGTGGCACCTCAATGCTGGGTGATAATTTATGGGCCTGTTGGAACGTCGCGATGGCTAGGCCCACATCGCCTTGCTCCGCGCTGGCTCGACCTCGATTGAGTAAAAACTGGGCGTTTTCCTCATGGTTCCAGGCCAGCTTTTGACAGGTTTTCCCCGCCTCTTTCGCCACGGAGAGCATTTCCGCATCCCGCCCAAACAGCGTTTCCGGCGCGAGTAAAACGGGATGTAAAATTACTCGGTTGCACGCCATCTTCAGCCAATCTTGCCAAGTGCCAACGCGCCAGAGACGAAGGGTGCGATCGGTACTGCCGCTGATAATGGTTTTACCGTCCGGGCTAAACGCAACTGAAGTGACTGAACCTGCATGTCCCTTGAGAAACTGACCGATGCGTTGACCGGAGGTGTCCCACAAGCGAATGGTCTTATCGTAACTACCACTGGCAATGGTTTTACCATCCGGGCTAAATTTCACCGAGTAGATTGAATTGGTGTGTCCTTTGAAGGGTTGACCGATGGGATTGCCTAAAGTATCCCACAGGCGAATTGTATTGTCGCGACTACCACTGGCAATGGTTTTGCCATCCGGGCTCCAGGCCGCCGAGTAGACCGCATCCTTATGCCCTTTGAAGGGTTGACCGATGGGATTGCCTGAAGTATCCCACAGGCGAGGTTTCCCGCCAGAGCCACCGCTGATGATCGTTTTGCCGTCGGGGCTCCAGGCCACGGACATGACCCAATTTGTATGTCCCTCAAAGGGTTGACCGATGGGATTGCCAGAGCGATCCCACAGACGGAGCGTCTTGTCATCGCTACCACTGACAATGGTTTTACCATCGGGGCTCCATGCCACTGCCCCGACCGGGCCTTGATGTCCTTTAAAGGGTTGACCGATAGGATTGCCATTCGTATCCCATAGGCGGAGCGTCTTGTCCGCGCTACCACTGACAATGGTTTTGCCGTCTGGACTCCATGCCACTGAAAAGACCGTACCTTGATGTCCTTTAAAAGGCTGACCGATGGGATTGCCATTCGTGTCCCACAGGCGGAGCGTCTTGTCCGCGCTACCACTGACAATGGTTTTGCCATCGGGGCTAAATGCGGCTGAGTAGACTCCATAGTCGTGTCCGGTGAAGGGTTGACCGATGAGGTAGCCGCGACTATCCCACAGACGAATCATCCCCTTATCGTCGCTACTGAAAATGGTTTTGGCATCAGGGCTCAATGCCAAGGACGAGACTGCACCCACGTGCCCGATGAGGGGATGACCCAGGAGAGGATTTCCCCGAAGATTCCAAACAGAAATGGTTCCATCCGAGCCCCCACTGACGATGGCTCTACCCGTGGGACTAAATACGACTGACCCAATCGGCGCACCCTCCTGCCCTTTGAAGGGTTGAGTGATGAGTTTGCCCGATGTGTTCCACAAACGAATCAGCCCGTCATTGCTGCCACTGGCAATGGTTTTGCCATTGGGGCTAAACGCCACTGAGGCGACCTCATCCTCATGCCCCGTCCAAGGTTGACCAATGGGTTGACCCTGACGAGTCCACAAACGAACCGTTTTGTCCTTGCCGCCACTGACGATGGTTTTGCCATCGGGACTCAATGCCAGAGTGCGAATCCCACCCTTATGCCCTTTGAATGGTTTACCGACGGGCTTGCCATTCGTGTCCCACAGACGAATCATCCCGTCCTCGCCGCTACTGACGAGCGTTTTGCCATCGGGGCTAAATCGGATTGACCAGACATCGCCTTGATGCCCTTTGAAGCGTTTGATGAGCTTACCAGAGATGTCCCACAAGCGAATCGTCCCGTCTGCATCGCCACTGACGAGCGTTTTGCCGTCTGGGCTCCAGGTCACGGAATTGAGGGGGGTTTTAAGCCCATTGGGCAACGGGTCGAGCTGTTGATGGGTGGGATAGCCAGAGGTATTCCACAGGCCAATCGTCCCGTCTTTACCCGCACTCGCGAGGGTTTTGCCGTCTGGACTCAACGCTAATGAGTTGACTCCCAGTGCGTTTGCTGTCAGGAGATTGCGCTCTCTGGCATCTCCGGCGACATCGCGCAAGCTAGACTGCACCTTGGCCAACGTCTCCGGGCCAACCTCTGACGATGCAGATTCGCTTTCACCCGTGGCTTTAATCGCCAGAATGAGTGCCTCTAGGGGATCGGCATCAAGCAAAGTCTGCACGCGGCCAGCATTTTCCTCTAACTTGGCAATTGCAGTTTGCTTTTTCGCCTCTATTGTCCCAAGTGCTGTGGCAATAGTGGCAAGTGTCATGATCGAGAGCGCACCCACGACCGCTCCCCTTAATAGCATCTTATTTTTGCGTTTTTCTGTGCTACTTTCGGCTATATATGCCTTTTGTAACTCGGTCGCGACGGGCTGTTTCTTTTGGGTTTGAATGTCTTTCAACCAGGCTTCGGCAATGGCTAATTCACTCCCGCGCAATAGTAGATCTTTCGTCTTATTTTTTTGCTGCCACTCCAACGCCCGCTGAGACCATTTCGTATGATTCTGTAAGTGTTCTCTGTCGGTATCGAGGGTTCTGACCAATTGATTAAAATTGGCATTAAAATCCCCCTCGTTTTGATTGAAATCTATCCACTGGACTTTGGCTAACTCCGGATGCAAGTCTGCTGAATTGACCGAGCGATGCAGCAGCGTCACAAACCGCTTGTTCAACTTGGCGGCATACTCCACTTCCATCCCGCAATAGGGTGAATTTACCGATTGCGGGGAAAGAATAAATAAGAAATTATCTGACGATTGGATTCCCTGCTCTATCTCTCGCGCAAAATCCGAGCCCGATGCAATACTTTCTTGGTCGAACCAGGTCGTTTTTCCCTGTAGTTGCAGTTCGTTATTGAGCTTTCTGGCTAAATCCGAATCGGCGCGAGAATAAGAAATAAAAACATCGAGGGACTCCAAGGGCGGTTGTCGCAAACTTTCAGCAATGAATTCTTCAATTAATTCTGTTGGGCGATGCTGCGTCCGTTTCTGTCCTACCTTCAACCACGCCTCTGCACTTCGCAAGTTATAACCTCGCAGCAGAATACTCGGATTCTTATGTTGTCGCTCCCACTTCAAGGCTTGAGTTAGGAACACTTTATGCTCGTTATAGTAAACTTCATCCTGATGTATAATCTTCAGCAATTGACTTTCATCGAGTACGTAATCGTCTTCTTCTACGTTGTCGGTGAGGTCGATATACTGCACGCCCTGCAATGCCAAAGGGAGCGAGTCGGGTGGCGTTGATCGAACTAAAACAGGGATAATTCGCTTCTGGAGCAATACGGCATACTCTATTTCTTTCCGAACGTACTCGGATTCTACAGAGTCGGGCGAGAGCAGATAGACCAAATTATCGGTTTGTTCGATGCCCCGATCGATCGCACTCTGAAAATCTTCTCCGGTTTGAATATCGGTTGTATTCGTCCAAACTGTCAAGCTTTCTCGCCTCAGACTGTTGCGAATTTTCTCCATTGTTTCCCGATCCCGCTCGGAATAAGAGATAAACACCTGAGTCATCAAGTTATTGCCATTCTTGATGCTTTCAGTAATGTATTCGCAATGCAAATCCGTCGGAACGCAAGGCGGCTGCTGCTCGTTAAAATGAATTTTTAACCAAGATTCTGCTTGCTTTTTCTCGTCGCCAACTAACAGCCATCGATTTTGTTTTTGCTGCCGTTCCCACTCTAAGGCTTTGGTTAAAAATTGCGTATGCTTTTCTACATACTCGGCGTGGCGGTTTAATAATTCAAGTAATCCGGTTAAAGATTTATCGAAGTCATCAATTCCCTCGCGAAAATACACCCAGTTGATTTTGCCTATAGCCGGGTGCATATTGTTAAAACTCGAATGCAATCCTTTGGCTTTGTAGGCTTCCCACTCCTCGTCGGTTCCCTGGGGTTTTCGCTGTTGCCAAAGGTCTCGATCGATCTGTTCGACGTGCAGTAAGGGAATTATCCGTTTGTTGCGCCGAATCGCCAGTTCGATTTCTTTGCCACAATAAGGCGAGTTGATCGAATGTGGTGCGATGATAAATAAAAAGTTGTTCGCTTTCTCGATGCCGTCGTCTATTTGATTTTGGAAATCAACTCCCAGGGGAATATCGTTTTGGTCGAACCAAATATTCAACCCTTGTTCTTTCAATCCATCATATAACTTTCTGCCGAAAGCTAGACTATCTGCTCGTCCGTAAGAGATAAAAGCGTCAAAAATTGTTTTCATGAGGAAGGGATAGGTAGATGCGGAATAGGAAATCGGGAAATTTCCATCATGGAATTAAAACATTTTAGAGAGCGCGAATGGTAGACAGCCACACCGCACAACCTCACGCGATCGGATTGGATGGGACTCGAACAAAATCAGGCACTGCTGAATCAAAGTATGATTTTTCCTGTAGGAGTAATTCTAAGTGCTTACCCCGTCAGCGGTGAGGCAACCAGGGGGGGATTGAGCCTACAAATTTCCTACTCTATTCAGCAAGACCCATTGTCCGCGTTGCTGAATACAGGTATGAATTCAAGATTTCGGCATTGCTCTAAGCCCTGCGAGGGTGATTTTTGTAAGGCTCTGGTGAGTTTTAGGTAATCGTAAAAATAAAACTTCCCGTGGGAAAGGCCCGAAAGCCTGTGTGAGCGAGACGCTCACACTACCGTTTCCACCACCAATTGAGAACAGCCAATTTATTCGCCTACTAGAGAGTTGCTGACGAGAATATTGATGCCCTATGGCTTTTTGATTAAGTGCGATCCACAAACACACCATACCATAGATAGATGACAAAGCAATCATTATTTAGAATCCGGGCAAGCGTCAATCAGTGGGAAAAGTAAACACTGTATGGCTTCACGGGGCGACAACCCCGTCAAATTCCGGATCTTCCCAAAAATCGGTGTAGCAGATGGCACACTGGCGGTAAACTGCCAGTAAAAATTGCTAAAGCCCCGGCTCTGGTGAGTTTTAGCGGATAATAAAAATAAAACTTCCCGTGGGAAAGGCCCGAAAGCCGGAGTGAGGCAGAGGGTGACACTACCGTTTTCACCAGAAATCCTGAAAAGCCTTTTGTAACATCAAGCGAAAATTTGATTCATACCCTGAATCCACAACGCCACATTTTCTATGTATTCTCGACTATAAAATCACGGCTAAGGCTCGCCCAAATCTGCTCACGGACAACTAAAGTGAATAGATTCCTTTCGGCTTCATACCAATTGCTAATTATCTTTTTATAGCCCATTAACTCTCATTTAATAAAGGGGGGAAGTGACCAAAATATGTGAGTCTCGATCGCTTGGGTGTCTCTCACCATGAAACGACAAATTCCACATACTTGTTTGAGCGCTATATGAAAGGTTTCCAAGCCACAATGAACCTCGTGAATTGTGATAAATTCACTTCTGGTTATCTCTTTGAGCTTTTCCCGATCTAGCAGATATAAAATATAATGTCTAGAGTCTGCTTTTTTAAAGTCTTTCCTCAACAGCTTTATAAATTCAAATTCTTTTAGATGAGACTACTCCTTCCTCGGTCATCTCTAAAAAAAATGCTTACTTGGAAATACTTGGGCTGCTCATTTGAGACAATGACAATTCTGTTGTTTTCAATCCCGAATATAAAACCCTGTTTCTGGTTGATTATAAACTTTAAGTTTTCTCCTCCTGAATACCAACTATCTCCCGTTACTATTCTTTGTTTCACTTCCCCTTCTCTAATTTTTCTCACTATCTAAAATATTTTTTTTCTGGCGGTGTCGAGGTTTTAGTTATTTTTCTGACTGTCCGATACCCATTAGTAGATGTTCCCTCTTTATCAATGCACTACTTGGTTATATTATCAATGCGTAAGTCCTAGATTCAACAAATTTGTGGGTCGAAATTAGAATTGAGTGATGCACCATGCGACAGTGTTCCCCCTCTAGAGTTGGGCTGCCTTTAACCAGCAAAACTTCATAGCCCTCTTCTGTCACTCTCTCGCAGAGCAATCTCTAGAAGCTTTATCAGTCAATCAATACCAGCTATCCTATTACAAAAACTTGGTTGTTGTATTTGTTATCATCAAAAAATATTGCGCTCGCTTCCTATACAAAAGCTCTAGAATTGAGAAATGACAAAAGTTTCCCGGCGTTGCGGATTCACGGTATGAATCAACTTTTCGCTTGATGTTACAAAAGGCTTTTCAGGATTTCTGGTGAAAACGGTAGTGTCAGCCTCTGCCTCACTCCGGCTTTCGGGATTTTCCCACGGGAAGTTTTATTTTTATTACCGGCTAAAACTCAGGAAAGCCGGGGCTTTAGCAATCCTTACTGGCAGTTTACCGCCAGTGTGCCATCTGCTACACCGATTTTTGGGAAGATCCGAAATCTGACGGGGTTGTCACCCCGTGAACCCATACAGTGTTTACTTTTCCAACTGCTTGACACTTGCCGTGATGATAAATAATGATTGCTTTGTCATCTATCTATGGTAGGATGTGTTTGTCCAATAAAACCTACCCAAGAAGCTATAGGGCATCAATATTGTCGTCAGCAACTCTATACAACTCTATAGTAGACGAATAAATTGGCTGTTCTCAATTGGTGGTGGAAACGGTAGTGGGAGCCTCTGGCTCACACAGGCTTTCGGGCCTTTCCCACGGGAAGTTTTATGTTTACTATCATCTAAAACTCACCAGAGCCTTACAACACTCACCCTCAAGCGGGCTTATAGCAATGCAGAAATCTTGAATTCATACCTGTATTCAGCAACGCCAGTTTTCCGAGAGTGACAGAAAAGGGATAGTTCAGAGGATTCCCGTCGTTGGTCATCAGTCGAACTAACCAAGCGCTTGCGCTATCGAACTGCTGCCTCGTGAGATAAAGGGGGTGAACAACTCGGATTTAGCAGCCACGATGCGAATCTAAACAATATAGTGCATCTACACAGAAGTCCACATGGCGAAAAAGACCTCGTATTACGACTACCTGCGCCAAGAAATGACGGATATGGTCGAGCAACTGGAGCTACCAGATCTTTGCAAACAGTCGCTGAAAAGTCGCTGGCTCGATCAAGTCGTTTGGGCGGATAAGAAAGCCGAAGAATGCCGTCGCTGGCACTATCGCTTGCGCCTGACGGCGATCGTCGGTGGTGTACTGTTGCCTGCCGTAGTTGGAATTAACTTTCAACTGGGCAAAGATAATGAATACTTTCGCTTTTGGTTTCCTTACGTCCCGTTTGTCTTGAGCCAAATTATCGCAGTCAGTGCGGCAGCAGAAGAATTTATGCGCTTTGGCGATCGCTGGCGCGAGTACCGGCAACTAGCCGAAGAGCTCAAAGCAGAAGGCTGGGAATACCTGCAATTGAGTGGCCCCTATCGCTACAAAACCCTCGAAGAAGACGATACTCCGCCTCCCCTGTCGCGCAGTCGGATGTCCGAAGTCAGCGTAGAAGACTGGAAAGCCCTCAAACCTCGCACCGAGAACAAAGAATCTACAACCCACCAAGATGTCTATACGCTGTTTGCAGGTCGAGTCGAAAGCTTGATTAAGAATGACGTACAAAACTATATCACGGCGTTGCAGCAAAAACAGGCTAAGGAGCAAGAGCAAATCAAGCAAATCCTGAAAACCGTCGAGAATGTTTCCACCGATAAAACCTTGTTTGCAAGACCCACTCCTGCCCCTCAACAGCCGTCTTACGGGGCTGCCAACCAGCCTAACAATGGCTATGGAGCAATGGGAATCCCAGCGCAACCTGCGGCTTTCAACGCTCCAGGGCAACCCTCGATCGCACCAGTCCCCCCTCAGAATACCCCGATGCCGCAAACCGCGTGGGCCCAACCTCCCGCCGCCTTTGCACCCCCACCCCCACCGAGTGCCCCAATGCCTCAGCCGACTGTTGCCCAGCCTCCTACCGGGTTTGCGCCTCCACCGGCACCGACACAAATGGCTTTTGCCCAGCCTCCTGCGGCGTTTGCAGCAGCCCCCTCTGCTAGCGCTCCAGTGCAGCAAACCGCGAGCGCCGACCTGAATGCTCGCATCCTCGCCTCCACCCTCAAGCTGCGGGGAATGTCTACGGCCGAGGGCCCTGATGGCGGCAACAACGCCTGCGCGTGGACGGTCAACAAAGTCATTCAGGATGCAAGCCTCACCCCACTGGGCGCCAATCCCAATTACGTTCCCGCAGTCCTGGAGGCGCTCAAACAAGGGCGAGGACAACTGGTGCCGAGAGAATCGGCGAAAGCGGGCGATTTGGTGGTTGCGGATGGAGAAGCACACATTGGGATTGGACTGACCGATGGTTGCAGTCGAGTCCTCTCCAACTCATCTTCTAGAGCTTGCTTTGTGTGGGAAAGCGATACGGATTTTGACGGCTCCTATGGTGGAAAGAGTACCATTTACCGCCTGAAAACTTAAAAGTTGAAAGTTGAAAGTAGGGGCGCACGACCGTGCGGGCCTACGTTGAGAGTTAATCATGCTGACTGGATTGAGTATCCGAAATCCGGGAGTGAATGCCTCCTCCAAAAATTAAGCTCTTGACAGTCCGTCTCTAGCTATTATTTTCTGAGGAGCCTGTCGATCAACCTAAAAGATGGGTCGCAGATGCGGATTTGGCCTAACCTCAGATGTATCCCAGCCCTCTACCCTCTAACAGGACATCCCGATGGCTAAGAAAAAGACCTACGAACAATACCTGCGCGAAGAGTTGGGAAGCTTAGTCGAACAGTTGAAACTCCCCAACCTCTACAAACAGTCGCTCAAACAGCGCTGGATCGATCAGGTAGTGTGGGCGGATAAAAAAGCAGATCAGTGCCGCCGGATGCACTACCGATTGCGTCTGACGACGATTATTAGCGGGGTGGTGCTGCCTGCTCTGGTGGGGATTAATATGCAACTGTCTAAAGATAATGAATACTTTCGGGATTGGTTTCCTTACGTCCCCTTTTTCGTAAGTCAGGTGGTTGCCGTCAGTGCGGCGCTAGATGAGTTTCATCGCTATGGCGATCGCTGGCGAGATTATCGCAAAATGGCAGAAGACCTCAAGGCTGAAGGCTGGCAGTATGTGCAATTGAGTGGTTCCTACGACAACCTGGTCGACCATATCGACGGTTATGCGAACTTTGCCACCCGGGTCGAAAGTATCATCAAGAACGACGTACAAAACTACATCGCGACGTTGCAGCAGCAGCAAGCCAAAGAAAACGAGCAAATCAAGCAAATTCTTAAGACAGCCAACACTGTCGCCACCGATAAAACCCTGTTCGATCGACCCGAACCCGTCCGGCCCCCCCAACAGCAACAGCAACAGCTTTGGGGGAATCCGGCTCCGGCCTTTCCTGCCCCTGGGGCTGCGGGCATTCTCCAAGTTCGCCAGAATACCGAATTCAAGCTCAGTCCCCAACATTCATCATTGTTGCCCGATAACTATAAGATTTTTGTCGGTGGTGGCAACAGCTTTGGCTTGATGTCGTATGCTCAAGCTGAGAACAATCACCTGCAAGTGGCGATCGATCGCGGACTCGGCCCTGAAAACCGCAACGTCTGGTTTGTCAGCGCACCGGATGTCGCGATCGTCGGCAATACCGGGTCTAGTGCCGCCAATCTCATGGCGACCCATGCTGCGCCAGCACCGATGATGGCAGCAACGGCCGCCACTCCAAGCCCGATGATGGCGACCTCTGCTGCTCCAGCACCGATGATGGGTGCAACGGCCTCCGCCCCAAGCCCGATGATGAGCGCTCCTCCCCCCGCGCCCACTGCTCCCCTGGCTCCCTCTGCCCCAGCGGCAAGCAACGGGGCAAGCAACGGGGCAATTCAACTGCCCGTTCCCTTTTTCTCCCAACGAGACAATCTCCAGCAAGCCGACCGAACTTGTAATACCTCCAGTTGTGCGATGGTGGCTAAGTTCCTGGGTGCAAACATTTCCGGGGATGACGACTACTTCCAGTACGTGATTAAGTATGGCGATACCACCGACCATACCGCCCAAACTCAGGCCCTGGCAGAACTGAAAATTCAATCGACCTGGAATACCGCTCTCGATTTTGACGATCTGGATAAATCCCTAGCCAGTGGACTGCCTGCTGTCATTGGTATTCTGCATCGCGGGCCGCAGTCCGGGCCTACAGGTGGCGGGCATATGATTGTGGCGATCGGTCGCAACGCAGACGGCGATTACATTATCAACGATCCGTATGGCAACTTGTTGGACGGCTACGCTTCTAAAGAGGGTGGCGGATTGATCTATTCTCGCCAGGAATTGAGCCGTCGCTGGACGGTAGAGGGTCCGAAAACCGGCTGGGGACGGCTGTTTTACGGCAATAACCCACCGGGTACATCCGCTCAAAACGCGCCCGCTCAAACTGCAAATGCTCAAACTGCACCTGCCCAAACGGCTCAAACTCTCTTCGCCTCTGGTACGGCTACGGCTGCGAGTCCGACGGCAAGCGCTCAATATATGACGGGCGAGCAACTGATTCAGATTGCCGGATCGAATGCACCGAGCGAGCGCCTGCGCCAACTGGCTTCCAGCCTCAACGACGTTCTTAATTACTATCAGATTAATACGCCCCTGCGGATCTGCCATTTCATCGCTCAGGTGGCTCACGAGTCGGACTGTTTCAATGCGATGGAAGAATATGCTTCTGGTGAAGACTACGAGGGACGGGACGATTTGGGCAACACCCAACCGGGCGACGGTGTACGCTTTAAGGGACGGGGGTTAATGCAACTGACCGGAAGAGCGAACTATGCGGATTTTTCTAAGGCAATGAATCAGGATTTTATTGCTCAACCCCAACTCGTCGGACAGATTCCGTTTGCCATTTGGGTCGCAGGCTGGTACTGGGATACCCGACACCTCAACGAGTATGCCGATCGAGATGACCTCGAAGGAGTCACCCTCCGGGTGAATGGGGGTTACAACGGCCTCGAAGATCGCCGGGACTATTTGCAAAAAGCGAAGTCGGTGCTGCGTGCCTAACTGGCGATCGGTAATACCATTTTTTTAAAGATGTGATAGAGATAAAGAATGTAAAATCCACGACCATCCGGTAAGAAAACCAATGACACGATCGGTGAAAGATGCCAAAATTTCCTGGACTTTTGTGCGGAGTTCGTCAAGATTACTAAACACTGACCAAGCTAAAAAATCTTTCTGATATTCCCACACTCTTTCTGTCGGATTTACTTCAGGACTTGCCGGAGGCTGAAATAGTAAAATAACATTGTCTGGTAATTCAGATGAGTCCAACTTATGAGAGTCGTGCGTTATCAACTTGAATGATGTGTAATTGCTCAGGATATTGTATTGACAAAAGTTGTAAATATGCTCCAAAACAAACTTTGTCTAAATGGGAAAACTCCCAAAAAAAACTTTTTCCAGTAGGGATCGATACTGCCCCATACAGCCCATTTGTGACAAGTTAAGAAAAAGTGCAAATTGTCAAGGGGGTAGACCACAAAAGGTAAAATAGGATGAAACCTTTACGGGTCAAGCAGTTGAGCCATAGTTGAACCAGTTATGATTCGCAAAAAAAGAATTAACCGAGATCATGCAAAGAAAAAAAATAGTCCCCAAATAGAAAATGAAGCGATTGCGAATCACCTGGAAGATTTATTAATTCCAGCAATGGCGGCTCAAAAAACTTTTTATCGCAAACTAAATTTAAGAGATGGGATTCTGACACTACCATTAATGATGGCAGCAATCCGCCAGTCTTTTATGGCGAAATGTAGCAGGAGTAACAGAATTAACTAGATTATTAAATAGAGAAGGATTTTTATGCAGGGTAAACGCATCTAAATTAATTTGACAAACACCTAAATTTGTGCATTACTAAATAACTAAAAAAAACTTTTAAAAATCATTAACTTTAACCACATTTAAGCAAATTAAATCAGAACCTTAAGATTTTCTAAACTTCTTAAAGCCGGATAATTTTCCTTCTTAGATAGGTGTTAGATTTCGAGCATTAACTGGCAGAGTTTAAAATTTGCACTAAATAATTATTGTCCATTGCCGCTCGATACCGTTTCATTTTTAGACGTTGTTTGGAAGTTTTTTCTTGTTTTAGTAAATTTATAGCCAAGCGACGTAGAAGTGCAAAATTTTCGGGAGAGTTCTGTTTCCGAATCCGGCTTTCATCTTCACAAAATGTCTGTCACATCCAGCGTCCAGTGTAAGCTATTTTCAATGCCCCAATGACGGAGGATAGCCCCAGCAATTATCTCAGCATTACTGCTTAAACTACTCAAATAAAAACGAGCTTCAGTCGTGGTTTTCTTCCACAGCCTTCGTTCACTAACTATCATGACAACTGTTTTTAATCCCGTCCATAATTCTTGATTGTGCATAGGTGGTAACTCGGATACATCAACAGTCCCAACTTGTCTTTTTTCCACTCGATGATGTCCAGCTTCTACTTGCTCATGCCGGACTGTAGTCTCTGCCTAAATAGTCTGATTTTTTAGCTACTTCAAACCACTCTTTCACAGCTTGATAGAGCAGTTTTTGATTCCCTTTTAAAGCTAAAACATAATCTCCTTTTTTCTTAATAATCAGAGATGTTATATTTTTTTGACAGCAAGCGAGCATCTATAGTTATTACACTTCCGGCAATTTTTAACATTTCTATTAATTCCGGAATCGCTGTCAGTTCATTGGATTTTTTATCGACTTTTTTTTGTCCTAAAACCAATTGATGAGATGAAGACCAGGCGGTAACTATATGTAGCGCTTTTGGCTGGTCATTTCGGTGATAAGATTGTTTCATTGTTTTGCCATCAATGGCAATCACGTTTAGTTCTAATTCCCCGACTATGGCATTTACCCAACTCAAAAAGCATTCTTGAAACTGTTGTGGTTCAATGAGGGCAAATACCCGACTAAATGTGTCATTAGATGGTATGCCATTCGGTAATTCTAGAAAGCTTTTTAACCATTCATATTTGGCATTACCATAGGCTTCTATTGCCA
>NZ_JAUBPT010000121.1:0-99 GCF_036700905.1 Microcoleus sp. S13_C3
TTGTGCCGGCGGTAGTAGTAAAGGTGGGTACGCTGGATGCTGTGGCATCGATTGTCAGATTAACTGGAGTTGAAGCCCCAGAAGTATTACCCGCTGCAT
>NZ_JAUBPT010000121.1:199-23237 GCF_036700905.1 Microcoleus sp. S13_C3
TTGTAAGATGTTAACGGTACTATTGGCTTCAGCGGTTCCCGCCAGAGTGGGAGTGGTATCGCTTGTTGTGCCGGCGGTAGTAGTAATGGTGGGTACGCTGGATGCTGTGGCATCGATTGTCAGATTAACTGGAGTTGAAGCCCCAGAAGTATTACCCGCTGCATCGGTGGCTGTAGCGGTGAAGGCATAAGCGCCATCAGTTAAAGCTGTTGTGGGGGTAAATGTCCAGTTACCCGAAGCATCCGCTGTGGCAGTACCCAGAGAAGTCGTGCCTTGTAAGATGTTAACGGTACTATTGGCTTCAGCGGTTCCCGCCAGAGTGGGAGTGGTATCGCTTGTTGTGCCGGCGGCTGTTGTAATGGTGGGTGCGCTGGATGCTGTCGCATCGATTGTTAGATTAACTGGAGTTGAAGCCCCAGAAGTATTACCCGCTGCATCGGTGGCTGTAGCGGTGAAGGCATAAGGGCCCTCGGCTAAAGCTGTCGTGGGGGTAAATGTCCAGTTACCCGTAGCATCCGCTGTAGCAGTACCTAGCGCCGTTGTGCCTTGTAAGATGTTAACTGTACTGTTGGCTTCAGCGGTTCCCGCCAGAGTGGGAGTGGTATCGTTGGTTGTGCCGGCGGTAGTAGTAAAGGTGGGTACGCTGGATGCTGTGGCATCGATTGTCAGATTAACTGGAGTTGAAGCCGCAGAAACATTACCCGCTGCATCCTTAGCTGTAGCAGTGAAGGCATAAGTGCCATCGGCTAAAGCTGTCGTGGAGGTAAATGTCCAATTCCCAGAAGCATCCGCTGTGGCAGTACCCAAAGGCGTTGTGCCTTGTAAGATGTTAACTGTACTGTTCGGTTCTGCCGTACCCGCCAGAGTGGGAGTGGTATCGTTGGTTGTGCCGGCGGTAGTAGTGATACTGGGTACTGCGGGGACAACAGCATCAACTAATACACCTGTGGTGCTACCGCTGGTGAAGGTGAGGATAGCGTTGGCACTGGTGGCATTTTGAATGGTAGCACCGGTGGGTAAACTTAAGGCTGTGCTAACTGTGATGCCGTCGCTGTCTAAGTTGCCAGTAACAACATTGTACCTAAAATTGTGGGTGGTGGCAGATGCACCTGTACCATTGAGAGTGGCGTTGACAATAACGCCACTATTTAGGGTAATGGGTAACTCAGGACTGCCGGTGATGATGACTGCTTCGCTGAAGGTAAGGGTAAAGTCGAGAGTTTCTCCTGCTATGTAGGTTTTGTTTGCGGGTAGGCTGACGTTGGTAATCGTGGGGGCGGGGTTAACGGTAATACTAAAGTTTTGTACTGCCGAAGTATCAACACCGGGGATGCCGCCGCTGTCTTGTACTCGCACGTCAAAGGTGGATGTGCCGAAGGCGTTGGGGGCGGGGGTGTAGGTGAGGTTGCCACTGGGGTTGATTGTGGGGGCCGCAGAGAATAAAGCACCGTTGCTGATGTTGCTGACTGTGTAGGTCGCGGTTTGGGCGGATTCGTTGGGTGCGCCGGGATTGAAGGTAGCCCAACTCGTTACTGTTTTTGCTCCGCTATCTTGATTAACTGCGACTGGGTTGGTGGCGGTGAAGCTGGGTTGGTCGTTGACTGGGGTAACGGTGATGGCTGCGGTGTCGGTGGCGATGCTGAAGGGATTGTTGCCGCCGTTATTGCTGGTGTCAGCGGTGCCACCATTTGTCCCACTTACTTGATCCCAAGCGCGGAAAGTGAGGGCGTTGTTAACGGTGCCGTTGTAGTTGGTGCTTGGTTGGAAGTAAATACGGGTATTGGCATTGGCGGCGAGTAGGCGAGCATTGGTATTGGATACTGTGCCCAAGGCCGTCCAAGTTGTGCCGCCGTTGATGGTGTAGAACCAACTGCCGTTGGTGGTGTCGGCGGCGGTGATGGCCACGCCTGCTACTGCGCCAGTGTCGGGGTCGGTGATGTTATTTAGACCGCCGCCTCCTGTTAAGTCTGCGAGTTGGGAGATGAGAGTGCCGACTGGACCAGTGGGAGCACCGGGGTCTTCGAGGATGTTGCTGAGGGTGACAACCGGGGTATTATTAAGGACGGGGGCAGTAAGCGTCTCGTAAATGACATTGCGGATTTCGTGAATATTTGTAGAGTCTCCCGTGGAACTGGCAAAGCCAAATTTAAAAGTTATCGGTACTGCTCCGTTACTCGTTGTGATATTGAAGGGGGCAATAATGGTTTCACCCGCATCAGTAAAGGTGCCGTTGTTATTCAAATCCATCCCTACCGATAGGCGATTCGGCAGGGCGGCGGTGCTGGGCGTTAAAATGATCTGGGCTCGTCTCAAGGCCGCGTTCCTAGTCACACTACCAGCACCTATGCCACCGGATATAGGACCCGTTGATTGCAACAGAGTATTACTATTTGTTACAGAGCCGCGAATCGCTACTGAATCGCTTCCAGTATTGCCAAAACCACCATACTCATCAAAGCCAACTCCCACATAACCGCCAGTCAAATTTGTATAGCCCAGACCTGATCCTAACGTTCCAGGTGTAGTCGGGTTAGCTGTACCATTAACCAGGAAGAAGCTAATACCATCTGCGCCATTTCCACCATAGGCAAAGAAGTCAAAGGTAACATTTACCCCGAATGTAGAAGGTATGGGGTTATTGTAGAGAACAAACCCTGATTGATTTCCTGTAGCAGAAGTTAACCTCAAGGCTCCATTGCCAGCAGTGTCACCCAAGTTCAAATTTGGCAGAGGAGTGTTAGTACCAGATGTGGTCAAACCAACAACACCAGCTCCAGACTGAGCATAAATCCAAGGACCAAGAACGCTTGCTCCGGTAAAAGTTTCGTTCACCAACTGAGTCAGGACAAAGCTATAATCCCGCATCGCTTCTGGGGAAAATGTTAAGGCGGCTTGAATTTTACCTATGATAAAATCAAGGTTCCAGTCACCTCCTAATTTGGCATTGCCTGTGAGAGTAGTGGATGCGGCAACGTTGGCTTTCGTTAATTGACTCAGGCGTTTAACGAAAGCTTTTCCTTGCTCAGTTTGGGCAACGTTACAGCCGTAGAGGAGAATATCTGCATTTAGTTTTAAGGCTTTGCCCCATTTTTGTAGGGTGGCTGCATGGGTTTCTAGGGTTGTTTTGTCCAGGGGTGAGTTACCCAGAAATAGGGTGCCGTCGCTACCGTGAGAAAGGATATGAACTGCTTCAATATCTTTTTGAGTGGCTAAGGCGTTAGTAATTTGGTCGATCGCGCTGGAATTTTCATTTAAAATCACAATTTGAGCGGGATCGATGCCTTGGATCAGGCTTTGATAATCTTTTACAGAGGAGTCAACGAAAATAATTTGCTTGTTCATGGTTGGTACGTTCATAATTGCTGAAATCCTTGATATCTATTGTTTACATTCAAGTCTGGTCGGGGTTGAAACCCCCACCTCGCTTAAGTCCTCGCTATGAGGACTGAATAATTTATTAGTCTTATTGCTCAAATAAATCGGGCTGTAAAATTGTTAGCCCGTTCCGCTGGAGCATTAAATAAATAATCTGGAAACATCAAAGGCGTTGCGCCGAATTAGTAGCTCTATGCTGTCCATAATCCAAGCGATGTTTCTGACACAGCAGATCACTTTGGCTTCGGGAAATAGTTCCAGAATTAATGACAATTTGCTGCATCACCGGCGATTGGTGTCGGAGATCACTTCTCGATCAGTTGGCGGGTGGTAACAAGCTGTGCCTGTTTTTGTTCAGGGGAAATAAACACGGAAAACTCATTGTCTTCGCTCACGGTTTCCAGCATGCGATCGACTTGCGCCCCCAATAGGGGAGGTCATAGCGCTGTGAAACCGGGGATTTGGTCGTAGTAGTGCAGCCAGTAAAGTAGAGCCCGATCGGGCTAGTCCTGATACGAAGTGGGCTTTCACTTGCCTCGTGGGGGAATGGGTTCCTTTAACATTAGATGCAACCTAAATGTATCATACCAAAGACATATCTTTTATAACATTTTTATTTAACACTTCCCAACACAACACTTCTGGTTTACGATATCTTTACAATCTAGACATCGTGGGTTGGCTTTCCCTATCTCTATCATTGCTTCGGGCCCCTGCCTCTGTAAAGTCGGAAAAGTCGGATCTTAAAGTCGGAAAAGTCGGATCTTTGCCATGAGGACATAATTTAGGCCTCCAAGAGAGGCTGTGGGTATGAGGGTTTATTTGTTTTAGCGGAATTTTATTGGCTATTTTGCCAGACAGCATAAAGGTTGACGATATCTTGAGAATCTAGACATCGCCTTTGTTAGGAATGAGAATTAAATAAAATCCACTTTTCCTGTTTCTTGTGGGATGGGCGTCCCGCCCGTCCTTTCTGGGCGGGCGGGACGCCCATCCCACAAGAAAAAAGGGAAATTATTTAATTGACGATCCTTAATTACTCTGGAATTTTTGACCGCAGATGGTGGCGGATATACGCGGATGGACGCTTCGGAGTGTTGATTTGGATTTAAGGACGAGATCCCTTTGTGGTCTTTTTTTACTCAACGGGCGATTCCCTACGGGATAGCTTCGCACGCGCGTACTTTTGTTGATTCCTGGAATCTGCAGCCAATTTCGGATATTTATTTGCGAAAACGGCCCCGAATGCGATCGACAAACATATCAACTTCCGGCAATTTCATCTGACTGACAAACAGGGCAAAAACCCCTAACCCTACAAAACTTGCCACACTCAACTGCACTAATTGAATTACCAAACCTTCAGTACCCAAAACTCTTTGACAGCCTTGCAGAGTAGCCAAGGTAACGAAAGCAGTTAGAGAACTCCCCGAAGTTAACCCCAGAAAAGGCAAACTCCACTCCCCCCAAGGCAGGCCACCCAACTTTTTATCTAATAAGTACAAAAGCATAATCATCGAAAGAAGATTCACTCCCACCGTCGCCAAAACTAATCCGGGCGCGCCAAAAGCTCCTACTAACAAATAATCCAAAATAGCGTTTAAAAAGATATTGATTATACTGATGCGAAAAGGGGTTTCTCCGTCTCCCAAAGCGTAAAATACCCGTACCAAAACGTCGCGTCCCAAATACACAAACATCCCAATACTGTAAGCCATCAATATCGGCGTCACAAACTGCGATGCCGATCGATCGAAAGCATAGCGTTCGTAAACCACGCGGACGATCGGCCCAGCCAGCGTTACCATTAAAGCACTCAGCGGCAGCATCGTAAGGGCCGTCAAAATCAAAGATTGACGAATTCGAGCTTTTAATTCCGGCCAATCTCTCGGATCGGTGAGGCGAGAAAATATGGGTAGAAATGGCACTAAAATTACATTAGAAATGATGCCTAAAGGCGTCATAACTAACAAGCCGCTGTAACCCAACGCAGAGGCAGCTTGAGGGATGTAGGATGCGAAAAATAGGTCAGTATAAACATTAATTTGTAGCATTCCTGATGATAAGGTCGCAGGAACCATCACCTTAATTACTTCTTGCACTCCCGGCCGTTTAAAATTAAACCGCAAACGCAATGTTCCCAAGCCCGCGCGCCACTGCGCCACCAGTTGCACCAACCACTGCAAAACTGCGCCCGCTAAAGTTCCCCAAGCTAACACTAAGCCGCCCATTAGTGCGAATTCTGGCTGAATAATTTTGTCTCCGAGTTGCATGGCTAATAAAAGCAAACCGCCGACAAGTGCAACGCTAGAAAATAAAGGGCTAATCGAAGGAAGCCAGTACATATCGGCAGCGTTGAGAGTGCCGAAACCAATGCCGATTAAGCCTGAAAGTAATGCCATCGGCGCCATAATCCGAAATTGCTGGACGGCAATTGCTTTAATTTGTAAACCTTCTGCTGTTCTATTTAATCCCGGTGCCACCAAATCGATCAGCGGATCGGCAAAAATAACTAAAGCGACTGTTACCAACAGCAACAAGCCCCCGACTAAGGTGGTGATAGTCTCGACTAAGGGTGCTGCTTCTTTTTTATCCCGGCGGGCTAAAACACTGACTATGGCGCTGTGAAATGGCCCGTTAATCCCTCCCAGCAAAATAAATAAGAAACCAGGGATGACGTAGGCGTAGTTGTAGGCATCGACGGCGACACCGACTCCAAAGGCTGCGGCGATCGCAATTTGGCGCACCAATCCAAAGACTTTGCTAATTAGAGTGGCGAGTGCGACAATGCCGGCAATCCCTGCGAGGGAACGAGAGGGCTTCTGTAATTGGGACACAAAGGGTTACAAACGCTAATGCTAAAAGGATTCACTTATTTTAATCGCGAATCGGGAGAATGATAACATGAATTCAGAAAACTTCTAGGGGGAATTGCGCTGATAGCAATTTTATCGATATTACTGACTTGCGGAAATTCAATCATCGATCGGGACTATTCGTCCTAACTACCCACCGCCCTTTCGTGCTATGATGCGTCAATCTACAATAGACCTCTTGCAAAAATAACTAGGACGGGCAAGATGCCCGTCCCACAAGAGTTATTTTTTCTTGTGGGATGGGCATCTTGCCCGTCCAATAAATTTATGAAAAGGACTTTTGCAAGAGGTCTAATCTACAATCTACAATCTACAATCTAAAAATGATGAAACAAATGAGTTGATAAACGCAGATAAATAACATATATAGCCTTTCGAGCTCTCATATGAGGTACTCATGGGCATAGGGCATAGGCCTCCGTGGGCATAGGGCATACCTCACTTTTTTGATAATCGCTATAGTTGATAACTTATGACTGATTGTGTTAGCTGCCAGACTTATTTCACAAGTTCGGAACCAGGTATTCTGTTATAGCTAAAACCTAAAATCTAAAATCTAAAATTTAAAATCTAAAATCGAATGACTGACTTAATTTACAAATATCCTCCTCTCTTACCCGGAATTCTCATCAAGCGGTACAAGCGATTTTTTGCCGAAATAGAACTAGATTCGGGAGAAATCATCACCGCGCACTGTCCGAATACGGGCCCGATGACAGGTGTTTTGATTCCCGGCAATCCAGTGCTAGTATCTCCCAGCGACAATCCTAAACGCAAGTTAGCTTATACTTGGGAATTAATTAAAGTTTGCGACACTGTGCCAACTTGGGTGGGAGTTAATACTGGACTGCCAAATCGAGTAGTTAAATTAGCTTTGGAATTGAAATTGTTTCCAGAGTTGGGCAATTACAGTTTAATTCAACCGGAGGTTGTTTACGGCACTGATAAAAAAAGTAGAGTGGATTTTTGGCTGACTGGTGAGGAAAAACCGATTTTTCTGGAAGTGAAAAATACAACTTGGGTAAAAAAGGAGTTGGCTTTATTTCCCGATACAGTGACGGAGAGGGGACAGAAACATTTGAGAGAATTGATGGAAGTGGTGCGACAGGGTTCGAGGGCTGTAATGCTGTATTTTATTAATCGCGGGGATTGTACTGATTTTGCTCCGGGGGATAGTGCCGATCGCCTTTACGGAGAATTGTTCAGACAGGCTATAAGTGAAGGTGTAGAGGTTTTGCCTTGTCGGTTTGACGTGACACCGGAAGGTGTTCGGTATTTGGGATTGGCGAAGCTAAATCTTTATAGCCTTTAATCCTAGTGAAAAAGTGGGATTTTATAAGTCTACTAATACTGCAATAAACTTTCCTTGACCTTTCATTAAAACTAATAGTTCGCTGGCGCTTGACTAAATAAGTTTTTGGCGGATGAACAATAACTTCACAATCAGGCGTACTCCCACTTTGAGGAGAAGACGCTCATATTCATAATAAATTTCCTCTCAACATCAGGCGATATTTCGTACAATACACTATGTAGCATCTAATAAAAAAGAGCGATCGCACTATGGGAATGACTCTGACCGAAAAAATATTAGCCAAAGCATCAGGCCGCACTAAAGTTGAGCCCGGAGAAAATATTTGGGTAGAAACAGACGTGTTGATGACCCACGATGTCTGCGGGCCCGGCACCATCGGCGTTTTCAAACGCGAATTCGGTGAGAATGCAAAAGTCTGGAACCCTGACAAAATCGTCCTCATTCCCGACCACTACATTTTCACCAACGACGAACGCGCTAACCGCAACGTCGATATTCTCCGCGATTTTGCCAAAGAACAAGGGATAAAATACTTTTACGACATCACGGATCGATCGGACTTCAAAGCAAATCCCGACTACAAAGGAGTTTGCCACATCGCCCTAGCACAAGAAGGCCACACCAGACCGGGCGAAGTGCTCTTCGGCACCGATTCCCACACCTGTAATGCCGGCGCTTTCGGACAATTTGCCACGGGTATCGGCAATACAGACGCGGCTTTTATCATGGGAACCGGCAAACTGTTAATCAAAGTTCCCGCAACCATGCGCTTTGTGTTCAACGGCGAACTGCCGGATTATTTGTTAGCAAAAGACCTAATTTTGCAGATTATTGGTGATATTAGCGTGGCCGGTGCTAACTACCGGACAATGGAATTTGCGGGCGATACAGTTGAGCGTTTGACGATGGAAGAACGGATGACGCTGTGCAATATGGTGATTGAAGCTGGCGGTAAAAACGGCACGGTTGCGCCGGACAAAACTACGTTTGATTACGTTACTTCGCGGACTGATAAAGCCTTCGATTCATTTTACAGCGATGGGGATGCTAAATTTTATAGCGATCGCACCTACGATGTCAGCCAATTAGAACCCGTCGTCGCCAAACCGCACTCCCCGGACAACCGCGACTTAGCCCGCAACTGCCGCGATGTCAAGATCGATCGAGTTTACATCGGTTCCTGCACCGGCGGCAAAACCTCCGACTTTCTAAATGCTGCCCGCATTCTGAAAGGAAATCAAGTCAAAGTTCCGACTTATTTAGTACCAGCAACTCAGAAAGTTTACGAAGATTTGTTTGTCACAAAATACGATGGTCAAACCCTTTCGGAAATCTTCTTAGCTGCCGGCTGTATCGAACCCGCAGCGCCTTCTTGCGCCGCTTGTTTGGGCGGCCCGAAAGATACTTTCGGGCGGATGAATGAACCCGAAATTTGCGTGTCTACAACTAACCGCAATTTCCCCGGCCGCATGGGGAATAAAGAAGCGCAAGTTTATCTAGCTTCGCCTTATACGGCGGCGGCTTCTGCCCTGACTGGGTATGTCACAGATCCGCGCGAATTCCTGTGTTAGAAAGTAGCTGATATAAGGTGCTCTTCGGCGCACCCGGAGACCCCTGGAAGGTGCGCCGAACAGTACCCTACGAGATGAATGTAAGGTGTTGTTCGGCGCACCCGCAAAAATAAATGAGTGTAAAATGCCATATAAAAAAGTAGGAGGACGATATTAATGCCAAACTATCGCCGATTTTACCTTTCTGGTGGAAGTTTCTTCCTAACGCTTGTTACCTACAATCGCACAACGCTATTTTCAGAGTCAAAAAATGTCTCGCGACTCCACAAGGCTGTAAGGGCGATTAAATCAGAATAACCTTTTAAAATTATTGGGCATTTGTATTGCCCGACCGCATCCATTTTTTGTGAAAATTACCTCCTAATCATACTGCCTATGCCAAGCGTATTGGAGAGATAAAAGTTGTATTTACCCAATCTTTGCGAGGTCAACGAAATTTGGCTCAAAATGTATCATTTTCTGGTCGAAAGCGTCTAGAAAGTGATATTTTGTATCGGCGCATTTGGGGATATCCTATTTGCACACAAGAGGATTCTCAAGAGCATTTAAACTATATTGACTCTAATCCTGTTAAGCACAATTTAAGTTATTGTCTGCAATTTGTGGTATTATAGATTGAGCTTCTGGTTGAAAAAAATGTTGATTCAGTTTATTGGTGCTGTTGTCGTCATGGCAGAAAGCCAAAAATACCAAATTTTGATGCCATTTCCTATAGACTAGGAGAATAAATTCCCAGGACTTACGTAAAAATTGGTTTGACAGGCTACTTATAGCGGTAAGGTGCGCCGCAGGGCGCAACCCTATCCTTGTGTAAGGTGTGCACTGCTTGAATTGACAGGAGATTTGCTTTGAAAACACTATTTTTAGCTTGGCAAAGCCCGGACAGCGGTTCTTGGTTTCCGATTGGTAGATTGACATTTAACGGTAAAGAATACCAGTTCAATTATACAAATGGTGTTCTAGAAGCGAAACTTAAGTGCGGGTTTCTGCCTTTGCCATCTTTCCCGGATTTCAACAATGTTTACACTTCACAGAAACTGTTTTCGTTGTTTTCTAATCGAGTGATGGCGCGATCGCGCCCTGAATACCCTGAATTTGTGCAGTGGTTGAATATCCCTGAACACGAACATGACCCAATTGCTTTATTGGCACGCAGCGGAGGCAAACGGGTAACTGATAAATTTGAGGTGTTCCCTTGTCCCGAACCAGATGAAAATGGACGTTACTGTATCCATTTTTTTGCAGATGGACTGCGATACCTTTCAAAGTCGGCAATTGAACGGATTAATCGGCTTCAAGTGGGCGAACTTTTGTATTTAGCCCACGAATTTCAAAATCCGCGCGCTTCCCGTCTGCTTATGTGTACTAAAGATCACTGGATTGTCGGCTATTGTCAGCGCTATCTTGTGGATGATATTTTTGAAATTATTTCGCAGCATCCAGAATTGGTTCGCCTAGAAGTCGATCGTCTCAATCAACCCCCAACACCGCTACAGTTCCGCTTGCTGTGCAAGATGACTGCCGATTGCCAGCAAGGCTTTCGCCCCTTCCAAGGCCCGATGTACCAGCCGGTTAGCAGTGATGTTTTAGCTGCAAGTGCGATCGGATAATCAGGAACTATCAGTAAAATTACGATCGCATAATTAGGGAAGAAGTCAAGTTAATTATTGTGAATTGAATACAGAAAATTGCACAATTTAGACGAATAATTAGCTAAGTGTTGACATTTTTTACATAATAGACTATGTTTGAGCTAATTTATCGATTCCCTATTTCGCATTCTCAGTTAAACCCATACAAGTTCTGAAAATTAGAGTGATATTTTGCTAAGGATTTCGATTAGTATTGTTGCGCTGAGTGAAACAAATTCCAGTTCTAATTTTTTAAATTAGAACTTGTAGGGGTGTGAAATTGACCGATCAAGAACTTCCGATAATTGTGAGTATGAACAAAAAAATAAAGATTGGGGTTGCTGAAGCTTTTGGTACTTTTGTGTTGGTATTAGGTGGATGTGGCAGTGCGGTTTTAGCTGGAGACAAAATCGGCTTTTTAGGAGTTTCGATCGCCTTTGGTTTGTCCCTTTTAATCATGGTTTATACGATCGGCCCTATCTCTGGATGCCACATTAATCCGGCGGTAAGTATCGGTTTAGTAGTGGCCAAACTGATCGATGCTGTTTTGCTTCCTTATTATATAGGAGGTCAGATTGTAGGGGGAATTTTAGGCGGTCTTGTTTTGTACTTGATAGCATCAGGAAAACCCGGTTTTGATGCGGCTGCTTCTGGATTTGCGTCTAACGGTTTTGCAGAACATTCTCCCACTGGTTACGGACTTTTGGCAGCAGCTTTGACGGAAATTGTACTAACTGCTTTTCTGTTATTTACAATCATGGGTACTACCCATCCCAAATATCCCGTCGGTTTGGGCGGAATTCCGATCGGCTTGATGCTGGTGTTGATTCACTTAATCGGAATTCCCGTAACCAATACTTCAGTTAACCCAGCTAGAAGTATTGGTGTGGCACTTTTTCAAGGCGGATGGGCAATCCAACAGTTATGGGCGTTTATTGTATTCCCAGTGATTGGTGGAATTATCGGCGTTTTGGCTTATAATTTCATTAAACCCACTATGGAAGAAATTTAAGCGAAAATTACAAATAAACCGGGTTTATTGAATTTTTTAGGGTGGTAGAATTCATCCGGCAACTTAAGAAACCCGGTTTGTCGATCGCACAACTTGATAAAATTGCAAGTATTCGGTAAATAAGTGCCATGATTACGATCGTGATGGGAGTCTCCGGTTCCGGCAAAACTACTGTTGGCAAGTTGCTGGCGCAATCTCTCAATTGGGATTTCAGCGATGCCGACGATTTTCACCCATCAGCTAATATCGATAAAATGAGTCGGGGCATTCCTTTAGAAGATGCGGATCGCCTTCCTTGGCTATTACAACTGCAAGCTGCAATAGACAGGTGGCTGTTGGAGAATAAAAATGTTGTGTTGGCTTGTTCTGCTTTAAAGGCATCTTACCGCGAAATGCTCTGCCGCGACCAAAAGCGGATGAAGATAGTTTATCTGAAATGTTCTTTTGAGGTATTGGCAGCCCGGTTAAAAAATCGCGAAAATCACTACATGAAAGCAGACTTGCTTTTAAGTCAGTTAGACAGTCTCGAAGAACCACAAGATGCAATTATCATAGATGCTTCGCAGCCACTAGAGTTAATCGTGCGCCAAATTATATCATGTCCGATCGATCGCCCATAATACAATTGCCGGGGCGGGTTTTTGAGATTGTCTGTTTTTGGCAAATATTATGGGTGAACCCGCCCCTTGCAAACTTCAAGTAACGCCTGAGCAGTCCATCAAAATTGATGCAACCCTTCAGGCGTTTGCGAATGCTTGTGAATACGTGAATAAAACTGTGCCGCCAACTCTGACAAATGAATTGGCGATGCAATATGCAGGTATATCACGATGTCAGAGATATGTTTGGACTTTCGGCACAGCTAGCAATCCATGCTATTAGACGGGTTTCTGGCAACAGAAAAACAGCTAAAAAAGATGGGAAGCCTGTTAACAAATTTGCTCCTACTAGCGTCACTTACGATACCCGTATCTTTTCTTTTAGGGAAAAAGATTGGACAGTAAGTTTGACTACTACTGGTGGTAGGGAACGGTTTGTACTGGCTATCGGAAACTACCAACTTGGATTGCTCAAAGGTCAAAACCCCAAGACTGCTACTTTGTGCAAACGCAAAAATGGCAGTTACTATCTTAATATTCAACTTGAATTTCAGCCAGCCGAGCCTCCACCTTGCAATCAAGTTTTGGGCTGTGATTGGGGTAGGACTGATATTGCAGTTACTTCTGATGGAGATACATTTAGCGGTAAACAAATTACCAAAGTTAGAAATCATTATGCCAAGTTGAGAGCAAATATCCAGCGAAAAGCCACGAAAGGCTCGCGTTGCTCTCGGCGTAGATGTCGAGAATTGTTGAAACGGTTGTCGGGCAAGGAAAAGCGCTTTCAGACATTGGTAAATCACACTATCAGTCACCGTATCGTAATTAAAAGGCTCAAAACAAAAATCAAGTTGTCGCTTTGGAAGATTTAACGGGAATTAGGGAGCGCACAAACCAGCAGCCACGCTCGAAAAAAGAGCGGAGACGATTCAATAGCTGGGCCTTCTTTCAGTTGCGCCAATTCCTGATCTACAAAGCTATAAAGCATAGCGTAAAGATTTTGTTTGTTGAGCCTAGATACACTAGCCAAATGTGCCACAAATGCAATCATATTCACCCTGTACAGGGTGAATCTTATAGAAACGGTAAAAAGTTTGCTTGTGGTCATTGTGGATGGAAAGGTGATGCCGACTTAAACGGCAGTAAGAATATTGCTGCTATTGGGGCTTTCGTAAATAAGCCCGAAGGTTCGAGATTGTTTTGCAATGTGGAAGATCATTTCAGGGCTATTGAAAGCCCACACTGTACCTGTACTCAGGGAGCGTGCTGGGTAATTTACAGAGCTATTTAATATCAAATCCGTGCTTTATAGTCGAGCGTAAAGTCTCCTTCAATCTGCAACCAAATAGAAGCACAATTTTCAGTTTTTGGGTTCACAGTCAACAGTCAACAGTCAACAGTCAACAGTCAACAATTCCGGAGGAGTGCAACCAGAATCTAT
Source organism: Microcoleus sp. S13_C3 (assembly GCF_036700905.1). NCBI lineage: Bacteria > Bacillati > Cyanobacteriota > Cyanophyceae > Oscillatoriales > Microcoleaceae > Microcoleus > Microcoleus sp. S13_C3. Next base: position 14,020 of record NZ_JAUBPT010000121.1, read on the forward strand.
CTAACATGATGGTCAAACATTGCGCCGAAGCCTGGATATAGACAAAACTTAGCCGGCTTCGGCCGGCTGTGAGATGTTTTACAGCAGTGATGCTGCTTCAAGTTAATTCTTAGCCTGATAGGCTAAATCGAAAAGCAAAAATAAATGCAATTCGCCCGCACGTCACACCCCGTGGGCTGCCTTTTGCCCAATCTTCACAGCCTCATCCTCACTCTGGATGTTAAATTTTACCTGCCTGCTCAAAGTTAATTTCAATTCCTTGACTTTTGAATGGCCAAGTGAGAAATTAACATCGCAGCCGACGAGCCGTCACACTTCTAAATTTTGCTAATCGTTCTCAAGGGAGAATCAACTGCTGAAAAAAACTAGAGGTTCCAAGTTTGAGACTTCTGGCATAAAGTATGCCGTCTGCCCAGGCTCACTTCGATCGACTGATCGCTAAACTGTCTCAAGGCACCCTGATAGCACCCTTGGCTGTTGAGCAGCCATCGCTGTGCACCTAAATGAACCCTCTCAACTAACTAGCTGGGGATTCGGTTTTAGCAGACAAGCAGTGACTTTCTTGCGTCGCCTTCCTCGGAACCGTGCAATCGCTACACTCACTGCGCCGTCGCTAAAGTAGCTTCCGAAGGTTGGATTTGATACTTTACGAGATTTGCCAGTTCTTGTAACTGATTAATCGCTTCTGCACCTTCTAGTTTCATCAGTTCGCGGTCATCCCGCATCTCAGTCCAAGTGATACCGTAATCTGACACTAAGAATCGAATCAGATGGTTGTCCGTCAAACTGACCATAAATGAGGCACTGTTCATCTGACCCCCGCAAGTGTAGCAGGATGCCAGATAACCCCGATGCTCTAGCACGATCGCTAAAGCTTGGAGGTTCATTACCAAATCTTGAACGAATTTACGGTGTTGTTCTGCAAGTCTCAGAAACACAGTTCTCCTCCTATCACCACACCGTGTATTTTACATCCCATTTAATAATTTCTTAATAAGTGGGTATTTAGGTGCTGGTTCAGTATACGTTTAGTATGCTCAAAAAAAATCGGATTAGCGACCTCTTCAGCCTACCTATACTACATTAACCGAGTTGTGCTCGAAACGCAGTATCAGCAGCGACATTCAGCCCAAACAGGCTATCGCGGGGGACTCCAGCCGGAAAATTTGCCTGCTGTCAGGGCTGATTCAGCCGTCGCAGAGCTCAAAGATACAAATAACTAATGATAGTAATGAAATTAGTTAAGTAGAAGAGTTCAATCACCCTGGGGATACTCCTCCCAAAGCGTCGTCGTCTGCCGCAAGCTCAGAAAATCGCCATTCCCCAAAATCAAGTGATCCAGTAGCGGAATCGACAAAAACTGCGCTCCCGCCAGCAACTGTCGCGTCAAAGCAATATCCTCTGGGCTTGGTTCCACAATCCCCGATGGGTGATTGTGCGAGATAATCGCCCGCGTCGCCCCCTGGCGGATCACCTCGCGAAAAATATCCCGTGGATGAGCCAAAGTTTCCGTTGCTGTGCCGATCGTAATTACCTGAGTACCCAGCAGCCGATTTTTCACATCCAGCAACACCACAGCAAAACGTTCCTGAGACTGCCACATCAAATCCTGACTCAGGGCATCCGCCGCCGCTTGGGGAGAGTCAACCACAGCCATTTCCGGCGGCCGCGACTGAAATACCCGCTTCCCCAACTCCACCGCAGCCAAAATCGAAGTTGCCTTAGCAGGGCCAATCCCGTGAATCTGCCTCAACTCCTGAACGGTAATAGTGCGTAGCACAGCCAGAGGATCGCGGGAATGCAAACTCAACTGATTTAAAATATACTGTCCGAGCCCGACGGCGGAAAGTTTGCCTGGTCCCTGACCAGTACCCAGAAGAATCGCAATCAATTCTGCAGTCGCCAAACTTTTCGGGCCGCCTGCCATCAGCCGTTCCCGTGGCCGTTCACTCGTTGGCAAATCGACAATTCTCAAGCTGTAAGTCATAGCTGCACCCGCACCGCAAGCTCAACAATTAGACAATTTTAGCCGATCGATTTGCCTTCTTCAATTCGTACAATCACCGAAAAAAGCCTTCATCATTAACCGAGGCTGTTGGCAGATAAAATCTAAGGCAACGTTTCGCAAGCGATCGAGTCTTGATCTCGATCGAGCTTAAAAGGATCGCCCGGATATCCCTCTAAAACTCGCTGCGCTTCAGCTTGAGTCGCAAAGTCCGAACAGTTGCAATCCGAGTTAACGCAACTCGGAAAATCGGCACTTTTAACCTTCGCTTTAGAGGACTCGTCAATAACTTTCTTGGTGTCTTTCTTTGGCTGCTGTGCATCAAGAGCAATCTCTGCGGTTCGTTCAACAGATTTGACTGAAGATGGCAATTTGCGATCGGGCTCTGGTTTGGCAACTGCAGGTGCGGCAGGAGAAATTGCAGGTTTCGGTGTTGGTGTCGGCGTTTTCACAGTCTGAGACTTGGGTGTCGGCACTGCCGAAAGCAGTGATGGCTTAGCGGTTTGAGAGGATTCTAGCCGATCGGTTGGGGCCGGAAGCGCCACCGAAACTTCCTGAGACGGAGGGGGTGCGGTGACGCCCACAAGTACAAACGAAGCCGCCATCAACCCGCCGTACATCGCGGCCGATCGCTTGCGGGTTGGTGAACCCACCCATTTCGGATTAACAATACCCAGAAAAAAGGCAGGGATCGACAATAGAAAGCTTAAGATGAAAAAATTAAACATAGCGACTTTTACTGTAAAAAAGATAAGTAATCCAGGACGCAGAAACCGGGTTTCTTTTACCAAAATCTGAGGTGAAGCACGAAGGATATCTGTTTAAACAACCCGATTTCTTTAATCCCTGTGCGTAAGTCCTGAGAAGTTAACTTCCTTATTTATCTGCTGGCAAACTCACAAATCCCTATGATTTAGGAAGTAAACTAGAACGTTGGACACCCGAACCTGGTGACAGCGGCTTTCAGAGAGTATTTCTCCTTACTAAGCCCACGAGTTTCTCCTACAGTTCGCGAGCGCACTTCTACTCATATAAGCCGGGTTTTTAATTGCAGTAATATCAATTTTTTACCATCAAAATTATTCCTATCTCTATTCTTTTCATCGGCGTTAATTTGCGTCAATTCCTTGTCATCTGCGTAAATAAATTATATTTTTTTGACCGCAGATACAGGCCGATTAACACAGATTAACGCCGATGAATTAGATTGTTGACTGTTGACGGGATTTTACTATTGGGATGCTACCGGAATTGATATAAATGAGTAGAACCAAGTATTTTTCTTAAAAAACTAAGTTTCTCGCCCCAACCGGGCGTAAGTCCTGGTAAAATTTCTTGTAATGCTGCCAAAAAAGTGAGAAGCATACCCCCAGCTACTTTCAGCGCAAAGGTGCGCTGACCCTCAATTCTGGCCATTCAGTTGAGGCCAGCAGCCCCGATGAAACTGGTTGTGGTGCCTTAGGTGCTGTAACCCCAAGCAAAACGAACGAAACTGCCATCAAGCCGCCGTACAAAGCAGCCGATAGCTGACGAGTTCCCAGTCCCACCCATTGAGGATTTAGCAGGCCCAGACAAAAAGCCGGTGTGGAAAACATGAAAGTTAATACAAACAAGCTGGACATCACGCACCTCCGACTAGCGAATTGCAGCGATTAATTACTTTTATCTCCAATTAATAGCTCACAAATCCGCTTAAAAAAGTGGAAATTTATGATTTATAACTTGAGAATTATTGATGTTTATCAAACAATAATAAAAACTTTAAAATCTCTTACTTTAGGTAGTTGTTAAAAAAATAAGAGCTTTCTAGAAAGTCCAAAAATTTAGCTTAAAATAGAAACTAAATTCCTTACTCAAAATATGAAAGTCCGCTTTAACGTAGTCCGTCAAAATCAAAACGAGGCTCCCCGGGTTCACACTTACACCCTAGATGTGGAAGAGAGCAATACCATTCTAGACTGCCTCAACAGTATTAAGTGGGAACACGACGGCACTTTAGCTTTTCGCAAAAATTGCCGCAATACAATTTGCGGCAGTTGTTCTATGCGAATTAACGGTCGATCGGCATTAGCTTGCAAAGAAAATGTGGCCAGCGAACTGGCAAGATTGCAAAAAATAGCTGATTCCAGCTCAGCAGAAATGCCTACCGATTTCATCCCAGAAATCACCGTCGCCCCAATGGGAAATATGCCGGTTATTAAAGATTTGGTTGTTGACATGACCAGTTTTTGGGACAACCTAGAAGCAGTTGAACCCTATGTCAGCACAGCCTCGCGAGCAATTCCAGAACGCGAATTTCTGCAAACTCCAGAAGAGCGATCGAAACTCGACCAAACTGGCAACTGCATCCTCTGCGGCGCGTGCTATTCTGAGTGCAACGCGCGCGAAGTCAACCCGGAATTTGTCGGCCCCCACGCCCTCGCCAAAGCTTACCGCACGATCGCCGACTCCCGCGACAGCGAAACCGAAAATCGGATCGAAAAATACAACCAAGGCACCGCAGGCGTCTGGGGATGCACCCGCTGTTACTACTGCAACTCGGTTTGTCCGATGGAAGTTGCGCCGATGGATCAAATTGGTAAGATTAAACAGGAGATTCTCGATCGCAAAGATGACCAAGCCAGTCGATCGATCCGCCACCGCAAAGTCTTAATCAATCTCGTCAAAGAAGGTGGCTGGATAGATGAGCGCAAATTTGGCATCGAAGTAATAGGAAACTACTTCCGCGACGTTAAAGGTTTGCTGAGTCTGGGCCCGTTGGGTTGGAGAATGATCGCTCACGGCAAGTTGTCGCTGTTTTTTGAGCCTTCAGAAGGTACCGAAACCGTGCGAAATCTGATCGAATCGGTTCAAAGTTTAGAAAAGTCAGCAGATTAGCGATCGGCGGGCATTTTCCTGGTAAATTACAAGTTGTGCGATCGTAAAGCTTCCCACAATTCATCACTCAAAACACGAAACTTAAAACTTTTCAATGACTGCTCAAACTCCTCCATCCCCAAAACCGACAACCCCAAATACCCCAAAACCAGAACCAGCCTTTGGGTGGAATGCCTATGCCGAACAAATCAACGGACGATTTGCGATGGTGGGATTCGTGGGACTTTTGCTGCTAGAATTCTTCACCCGTCAGGATTTTTTTACCTGGCTGGGCCTGCGTTAAATTAATCAAAATCAATTAAAAAAGGAAGCTGAAAAATTATCTATATTTCAGCTTTCTTTTGATTTTTAATAGTTATTAGAAATACACTTTATCAAATTAGAGGTACCAAATTATAACATTTATAGTGGCATACAAACATATGAATTTACCCAAGTGGATAGTAGTTACTTGTAGCGCGATCGTCCTTGAATTATAGGGACACGGCAATGCCGTGCCCTGACTCCGAAGTTTAGTTCATATTCTGTTCGGTCGATGGCCCCTAATACGGTAGGGGCGGGTTCACGAAAAATATCTGCCAATAATTGACAATCTCAAAAACCCGCCCTTTTAATCGTTCGAGCAGACATGATATCAAACTAATTTCCAGTTGTTTCACGGACGGTTAAACTGTACTTGCCTCTACCTTTTGGAGGCGGATCGTAAGCATTGACAATGACGCGATAGCGACCGTTCGCAGACAAGGTAACAGTAAGCTCTGAATTGGAATTTTGCTGCGTTGCATCATCATTTTCTGCAAGTAGCTCGCCCTGGGAGTTGAAAATAGCGAGATAAGTATCAAACTCGGTACTTTCTACGGTAACAACCACTTTCTGACCCTGAGTCCCTTCAAAGGTATACTCATCGTACAAACTGCTGTCCGATGGCAGTACAGAAGACTTAGCAGGGCTGAGTTCTCCGTTTTGCTCTAAAAGGACTTTAGATGAACCCGCATCAGGACTCGGCCGAGGTTCTACAGTTGGACTTTGAGTTGGCGAACTCTGTGGTGATGGCGATGGCTTGGGGCTTGCTTGAGCTAAAACCGCCTTGCCAGCAGGCTTCGCATCAGTTAAATTTTGAGGAAATTCTGCTGAAATGAGGGTGGAACTACTGTTAGCAACTCCACCTAAATTTGAAACGGGCAGGGAGACAGTTGGCTTGCCAGAAAAAGTAGCTAGTAGAGCAATTGGCGCGATCGCCCAAAATCTAACTTGACGCATGAATTACCTCGGTTTGCAACGAAGAAGGAAGGAAGAAGTCAGTAGTCAGTAGTCAGTAGTCAGTAGTCATGAGTTATTTGTTAGGTGCTACCAATGCCCCATGCCCCACGCCCCGTGCCCCATGCCCAATGCCCAATTTTCACCGGACAGTTAGAGTGTAACGGCCCCTGCCGGAAGCATCGTAAGCATTGACAATTACGCGATAGCGACCCGTAGCGGGCAAAGTAACGGTCAGAAACGCATTTTTAGTCGAATCGCTCCCATCGTCATTTTCTGCCACTAATCGGCCGTTAGGGCCAAAGATAGCCACATAGGGATCGAAATCTGTACTTTCGAGGGAAATGGCTACAGACTGACCCGATCGACCTTCAAAAGTATACTCTCGATACAGACTGTTGTCAGACGGCAATACTGGGCCGCCGGCGACTAAAGCACCTTCTTCTTGCAAAAGCGCCCGCGAAGGCGCGGTAGGAGCACTCGCTTTCAGTTCTAACGTATAAGCCCCTGACTGCTTAGCTTGGTAGGAATTTGCCACTAACGTGTAAGTCCCGTCTGCTGGCAGCCTGACTGTAATTCTGGCGTCTTTACTGCCTGCCCCGTCATCGTCTTGTGCGATTTCGCGCTGGTTGGGCCCGAGCAAAATTAAATAAGGGTCAATTTCTTGACTTTTCATTTCTATTGTGATTTGCTGGCCCGCTTTTCCCTCAAAGGAGTAGAGGTCAAAAAAGCTGTTGTCGGTGGGCAGAACGCTAGACTTCTCGGTGAGGATGCCGCTGACGGCGGGCCCGTTTAACGCAACTTTTTGAGGTGATTTGTTGCCACCAAAAGGCGATCGGGCTTGAGCCACGCGGGGAGCCCGCCCTTCTCGCACCGCTGTCAGGAAAGCGGGTAATTTGTCTGCGGAAATTGCAAAACCGATACCGATATTACCTCCACCCCGACCGCGAGTAAAAATAGAAGTATTGACGCCGATTAATTCTCCTGAACTGTTGAGCAGTGGGCCTCCTGAATTGCCGGGATTGATGGCGGCGTCGGTTTGAATTAAGCCCCGCTGCTGGTCGATGCGGCTGACAATTCCGACTGTAAAAGTACCTTGAAATTGACCGAAGGGATTGCCGATCGCAAATGCTTGTTGCCCGACTTTCACCGAACCTGGACGGGCTAAAGGAATGGTGGGCAAATTGTTTTGATCGCGAATCTTAACCACGGCTAAGTCTAGACCTTCTTCGCCGAATCCGATGACATCGGCGACAAGTTTTCTGCCGTCTGACAAAATGATATTGACGGTACCGCCTGCCGAAACAACGTGGGCGTTAGTTAACACCATGCCGTCGGGGCTGATAATTGTGCCACTGCCGTTAGATTTATCTGTATCAACGGTAACAACAGCCGGACTAGCCTTTTCGTAGACTCGAATATTGGTTTGTTCTTCGACATTTTGGGCGATCGCACCCTGGGAATGCACCGAGTTAAATTCCGTTAAATCTGTTGATGGCCGCCCAGGGGATGTCGTAACAACCGCACTGGCGCTGGCTGTTACCCCAACCGTTAAAATTCCCGATACTGCTAAAGTTAGAAGTTTGAAATTCATGGCGATCGATTTAGTATTTAGCGATGGGTAGCTAGGAATTAGGTTTTGTGGCTAACCGCTAACTACCTTCTGTAATTATTTTAAGACTTGCACCACGGTAGTGACATTCCTCACGCCGGTTCTCCAATTCGGGAATCTGAATCAGCAGCTAAATACTTAAAATTAGCTTGTCGTAGCGCAGCATCCTCATTGCCGTAGAAAAAAGACAGCAAAGCAAAACGCTGGCCGCTAATCACCGGCGTCGCTTCATGCAGCAAAGAACACGAAAAAATAATCGCCGTGCCAGAATCGCCTTTATAACCGTGCGGCGCGTACTCTGGAAACCGTAAAAATCCCCCCGTGTACTCTCCCACATTCAAGTTTAGCGTCATCGCAAACCTGCGGTGCAGCGTAGCTTTGCTAGTGTTGTCGCGGTGCGGCCCAAAATAACCGCCGCTGTCAGCATCGTAACAACCTATCAAATACCGTTCAAACCTGGTAATTGTAAACTGAAAAGCTTTCTCTACTTCCGGCCGCACCCGGCGCCAAATAATCGCACTCAATCGCTGCTGTAACTTCGGGTCTTCAATAAAGAAATCTCGGCGCTTCTTAAAAGTGTCGTCGTGCAGACCAACTGTTTTCCCGCCTATTTGCCTCATAAAGCCCGAAGGACTGCCACCGTGAGTTTTGTACATATCGATTAAACTGCGGCAAGAGGCTATGTCCAAAACGTTAGGAATTACCAACACCGGGGCGTGGCGAGTGGCTGCCCGGGCTTCCTCAATTGCGGGCAAAGTTTTGAGAAAATCTAATACTTGCTGGGCGTGTTGGTGCGGTTCGCCCATCGGCACAATATTAATTACCTGAAGGTTTTCGTTGAGTACAAAAGTTTGGGGTGAATAGTGAACTCCGGCAACTCCATTTTGTTCGACCTCTCGGAAAACACCGTACTGCTGGCTGACTGTTTTATCCAAGTCCCAGAAAAAGATGAATGACGGAGCAATTGTTGTTGGTCTGTTTTGTTCTTTGTCTGCTGGGTCAACGCTCACTCCAAACTGCGGTACTTGCAAGCTTTGGAATTCTTCTGAAAGCTCTTGAAAGCTTTTGAGGATAACTTGGATTTGTTCAAAAGCTGCGCTGGCAAAGAAAAACAGCACGATTCGCCGGCCGGCAACGGTTGAGAAATGAAATAAGGGGTTATTTGTAGAAGGAATGGAAAACCAGGGAGCCGGATCTCCTATTTCGAGTAATGGCATCTTGCTGATTTAAGATTTGGGATTTTATATTTAGATTCTTATGCTGTAGATTAGTTCCAGTGGTTCGGTATGTTAAAATCATTTTTTTACAAATAAATTAGCTTTTATTTGTGTATATCTGCGTTTTTCTGCGGTTTCACACTCGCAATTTACAGTAGACCTCTTGCAAAAATCCTTTTCCTCAATTGATGGGACGGGCTCTTCGGCCCATCCCACAAGAGTTATTTTTTCTTGTGGGATGGGCCGAAGA
>NZ_JAUBPT010000002.1:0-35200 GCF_036700905.1 Microcoleus sp. S13_C3
CCGCGTTCCTGTTCTAATTTTTGAGCAAGTTGACGACTATTATATCTGCGTGGTTCATTTTTGAGACATTCTTCTAGATGAACAATGTCTGATTCTTTCCATTTGGGTTTGACCCCTCTGCCTTTGGTTGACCATAATCCTGCCAAACCCATTTTCACCCACCGATGAATTACTTCTCTAATTGTTTGCTCTCTACACTTAAAATGAGCTGCTATCTCCTCTACATAACATCCCTGGGAGTTCAATCTAATAATTTGTGCTCGATCTTTTACTTTTTGAGGTACTGTTGTTGCTGTCCTCAATTCAAATAGTGTTCGGTCTTCTTCTTCATTGAGAAATACTCTTAAACGTGCGCCCATATTTGTTGATTTTGTAAATCAAATCTTGAGTGTTTACTTATCTTAACATGATTTGGTTTTTTTACGCCTACCTACTTAATTGATATCCCTGAATATTGGATTGTAGACCCCAATCAACCGAAAATACGAGTGTGTAGCCGTCCAGAAAATGAAGGCAGTTACTCTCACCAGGAATTTTTGCCGGGACAGCAAGTTCAGTCTGTACAGTTCGCTGAATTTATTTTATCGGTGAATCAAGTGCTATCTCCGCCGCTAGTAGAAGATTTAATTCGAGAAGAAGAAGCACAGCGACAGCAGCTAGAACAGCAAAATCGGCAGCTAGAACAGCAAGTTAATGCAGAACGCCAGCGGGCCGAAAGATTGACCCAGCGACTCCGAGAAATGGGGGTAGACATGGATTTAGAACTGTGAATTGTCATCTCAAATTAGATCCCCGACTTATTAAAGAAGTCGGGGATCTGGATATTGAGCTTACTTAAATGACAAATTGCTTGATTAGCATACAATGATTGTAGGTTAATTGAGTTTCTACGGGTCAAAGTCGTGGCTTTCAAAATTGGTTTGTTAGGTTTGGGTACAGTTGGCGCGGGAACAGCAGAGATTTTGCTCTCCCCAGATGGCCGCCATCCGCTGTTGCAGGAATTGGAAATCTATCGGGTGGGAGTGCGCGATATTTCTCGAACTCGGTCTTTACAATTGCCAGAAAATGTGCTGACAACTGACCTAGAAGCGATCGCAACTGACCCGGAAATTGATATTGTAGTAGAACTGATTGGCGGATTGGAACCGGCGCGATCGCTCATTCTGCAAGCTATTGCCAGCGGCAAGCACGTCGTCACTGCCAACAAAGCAGTTATCGCCCGCTACGGTAATGAAATCTTCGAGGCCGCCAACAAAAAAGGCGTTTACGTAATGCTAGAAGCTGCTGTCGGCGGCGGCATTCCAGTCATTCAAAGCCTCAAACAATCTTTAGGTGCAAACCGCATTCAAACTGTCACCGGCATCGTCAACGGCACCACTAATTACATCCTGACGCGGATGCAAACAGAAGGCGCAGACTTTGCCGAAGTGCTCGCCGACGCTCAGCAATTAGGTTATGCTGAAGCTGACCCCACAGCAGATGTAGATGGATTAGATGCTGCCGATAAAATTGCTATTTTAGCCTCGCTAGCTTTTGGCGGACGCATCAAATTAGCAGATGTTCACTGCGAAGGTATCAGAAAAGTTAGTGCGGCTGATATTGACTACGCCGACAAGCTGGGATTTGTGATTAAATTGTTGGCTATTGCTCAAGAAACCTCCCGCTACAATGGCAAGCAAGCGGAGGCAGAAAGCGAACTGCTGTCAATTCGAGTTCATCCTACTTTTGTGCCGAAAACTCATCCGCTGGCGAGTGTCAACGGGGTTTACAATGCAATTTTAGTCGAAGGAGAGCCGATCGGGCAATTGATGCTGTACGGGCGCGGCGCCGGTGCAGGCCCCACAGCTAGCGCCGTAGTATCCGACATTATGAATGTGGCGGCCATCCTGAAAACCGAAACTGTTCCGATTCCCCATCCTTTGCTTAGTTGCAGTCACCAACACTACTGCAAAATTGCTCCGATGCAGGAACTTGTTACTCGCTTTTACGCCCGTTTTCTGACGGGCGATACTCCGGGGGTAATTGGCCAACTCGGCACTTGTTTCGGCAACCACAAAGTTAGTTTGGAATCAGTTGTGCAGACGGGAATTCACGGCGATTTAGCAGAAATAGTCGTCGTGACTCACGATGTTAGGGAAGGGAATTTTCAACAAGCACTCGATGAAATTCGCGCGATGGAAGCAGTCGATAGTATTGCTAGCACGTTGCGAGTTTTGTAAAAGTGATTTGCTAGGGGCGGGTTTTACATAGAATATTTGCTAATAATTGATAATCTATAAAACCCGCCCAACCCAAGCATAAATCAGAATGTACCGAGTGCTTGTAGGGGCGGGTTCACAAAGAATAATTGCCTGAAACAAACAATCGAGAAAACCCGCCCGAACCGAACCATAAATCATCATGTACATTTTTCGATGCGATGCAAATTTCGGGTTGACGTAGGTTATCGGTGGTGGGGGGCGGGTTTATCTAGATTGTCGGTAATCGTTAGATATGGTTGGTGAACCCGCCCCTACCAAATCTGGGTAAAGGTATTTTGCAAAAATACCGGGTTTTCCCCCCACAACCAGTTAAAAATGAGATTTGGGATGAAAATAACAAAAGCAGATTTTGTCGATCGCAAAACGGGAAGGCATTTGCTAGATTCCCTGTATGAAAAGTTTGCCAAACCCCAACTGCACGATACTTTTAAACCCAATAATCCTTCAATTTACATTCGGCACGGGGAAGGGCAAGTTATTGATGGAAATTATATCATAGAAAAAGTGTTTGAAGACTCTCGCACGGGTTTTTATGCTGAAAGTCGCGTTCCCATTTCTGGCAATAACCCACCTGTTTTAGTGATTCGCGGCTACGGTTCTTGGTATCCTTTCGATCGCGTTTTGGAAGATACGCCCGATGTATTTATGGCAAAACTAGAACGCCAGTTAAAATCGGCGCAAACTGTAGGTGCTATTGATTGGATAAAGCAGCAATTTCACAGCGGAAATCCGCCAGATGTCATCGGAGAAAGTTTGGGCGGCAAAGTTGCTCAGCAAATAGCAGCAAAATACCCGGATTATATTAGATCCACTGTAATTTTTAATTCTTTGGGCGTTTCGGAAAAGTTAGCTAAAACTTCCACGGCTAACAATGTTTTTCACTACTTTACTTTAGGCGAAAGGTATGCTTTCTGGGCAAATGAAGGCGATTATATACCGGGAACGATTTTTGTGATTTCCCCCAAAGGCAACAACTGTTGTTATAAAATCGAAGAGGCGATCGTCCGAATGGCGCGTTTTGAAGGCAAGTTTCTCAAAAGGCGCGCGATTGTGGCAATATTGGCTCAGTGGCTTTTGCTAAACAGACACAATGCGATCGTCCTGAACAAACGGCGGCCAGTAGTCGTTGAGATCGATCGCACTCAATTGCAAATTTTCCGAAAAAAGCGCTTTGTTTAAACTCAGACAGAATTGCTTCAGGCCGCAGATGGCTGATTTTCCCGCGCTGCGACGGCGAGAAGCAGACAAAGTGCTGCGATCGCTTTTTCCCATTCTTGCTTTACAGCGGTGGGTTGAACCTCATCAAAGGCGCTAACTAAACGAGGAATCGCTCGTTCTAATGCCTGTCTGGGAATTGATTTGTGCAATTCAACTAAACGAGTTAAACTTTCTTGATTCTTCAAAAAACCGATTACCCATTTCGTAGTATGCTCGGGACTCTCAGGGACGTTTTTAATTCCTAGTTCTGTTTGCAACCAGTCGTAAAAACGCGGCAGCTTTTGAGCTAAAACAGTTCCAGCCGCGGGCAAAGTTTCTTTGAGCAAACCACTATCCAGACTTCCCAAGACTTGATTGAATTCAGGTGAATCTAGCAAGCTGGTTAATGGCAGTGAAAGCAGCGTTTCTGAAGCGTCAGGGGATACATTTAAAGTCCGCGAAAATGTTTGCAGCCTTGGAAAGTCTCTGGTAGGGATGACTTTTTTAGCCTAACAATCGCGCGAATCAAGGAATATGAGCTACCTCATACAATTCTAGGATTTACTGAACTTACCATGTGAATTAATCTTTTTTTAGGTGTAATATTTCACAATTTGAGCGATTCGCTTCATAATTTTGAGTACATTGTACAATTCATTCCCTCGATCGCGCAAATCAAAGGAATTAGATAAACCGTACTGCGGTGTACCTTGATACGTCATTTTAATGAACTGAAAATTCCTGCCGTTGCTTAGCATTCCAAAGGACGCCATGCTAGGATTAGGATTAGCCAGCAGATAAGCTAATATTTGCGCTAATCCTGTTTCTATGGAAATTTGAGCGCTTTTTGACTCGATAACCATTACCCAAAACTGCTGTTTTAAAACCAGGACATCCATCCTACCTCTGATAATTGTCTCGTCTTCGTCTTCAAAGAAAATTTCTACTTCAGGTTCAGCTTTGATATGAAAGGGAGGTAAATAGAAACCTGCAAAATGTAGTAAGGGAGATAATACTACCATTTTGACGGTAGTTTCTAGCATTGGAGGATACTCGACTAAGTTGAAATAGCTAGCTTTCACTTGATCGAGAAATTGTTTTTCAAATTCGCTGATTTCGGGTAATTCGTCAATCCATTCACGAAAAAATTGGTCGTCATCAACGAGTTGGATATTAAATTTTTCCCTTAAGTAGGAGAGAGTAACTTCTCTAGCTTGGATTGTTGCCGTCATAGTTTTTGATGATTATTCCTAATCTTAACTACATTATACAACATACAATTCATTTCCTCGATCGCCCAAATCTAATTTCAACCGGGCTGTACATATCTGCGTGCATCTGCGGTAAAAAAAAATCCCTTAAATATTTACACAAATTCTCCCTTAGCAACCATCACCACCTTACCCCCAACCAAAACAGCTATTTCTCCTTCATTTTGGGCTGCTTGTAATAACAGCAAAGAAGGTCGATCGATTTCATAACCCTGCTCTACTCTCACATCAATCTTTGCTTCCCCATAATAAGCATATTCTACCAAATATCCAGCCAAACAGCCGTTAGCACTGCCAGTCGCCGGATCTTCGGGAATTCCTAATGAATGGGCAAAAACTCGCACGCTTAAATCATTAATGCCGCTGTAAGTTTCTGGGCAAAATATCAAAATTTCTTTTGCTGCCATTGTATCAACTAGCTCAAAGTATTTATCTAAGTTGACTTGAGCTTTTTTGAGCGATGCGAGAGTTTTTAATGGGACAATTATAAATGGCACTCCCGTCGAAACTTCTTGAATTGGGAATCTCGAATCAATTTCATCGGGTTCTAAATTCAGAACATTTGCCAGACTTTCGGCTGATAAAACTTGACCAAAACTAGGCGGGTTTTGTCGCATCCACAAAATATCTGCCGCTTCATTGTGATAATTAAAAGTAACGGGAATTTGACCGACGGCTAGATTGAGAATTACTCGATCGACCTTTTCGCGAATAATCTCTTGCTGCAACACAAACGCAGTGCCCAAAGTCGGATGACCGGCAAAGGGCAATTCCTTCTTGGGCGTGAATATCCGCACGTCATAGCCGCCATCTCGCGGATCGGGCGATCGAATAAACGTAGTTTCTGAATAATTGATTTCCCGCGCTATCAGCAGCATTTGAGCCTCAGATAGTTCGGCAACTCCTGCACCGCAAAATACAGCTAGTTGATTGCCAGCATATTTTGACTCCGCAAACACGTCAACTATATAAAAATTCATAATTATGCCTTTGATAAAAGTTGATCGAGCACTGATATTTTCTTGTTACCAGGCTCTGCCTGGTAACACAGATCCAGAGGCTCCGCCTCACTATTTTCCAGAGGCTCCGCCTCACTATTTTCCAGAGGCTCCGCCTCACTATTTCAAACAGCGAATTGCCTCCAACATTCCCCTGGCTTTATTCAGCGTTTCTTCGTACTCCATATCCGGGTTAGAATCAGCCACCAAACCAGCACCTGCTTGCACAGAAACCGAATGTTTATCGCCTCCTTGAGAGCGAACAACCATAGTCCGAATCGCGATCGCACTATTCAACTGCCCCTCAAAATCATAATACCCGTAAACCCCAGAATACGGCCCCCGGCGACAACCTTCCAACTCGTGCACAATCTCCATCGCCCGAATCTTCGGAGCACCGCTAACCGTACCCGCAGGAAAACCAGCTTTCAACAAATCCCAAGCTGTCTTATCCTGGGCCAATTCTCCCACCACATTGCTCACAATGTGCATGACGTGAGAATAACGCTCAATTTCCATTAACTCGTCAACTTTTACAGTACCGTTTCGGCAAACTCTTCCTAAATCGTTCCTACCCAAATCAACTAACATGACGTGTTCCGCAATTTCCTTCGGATCTTGCAGCAATTCAGCAGCCAAAGCATCATCTTCTTGAGGAGTTTTACCCCGGCGGCGAGTGCCGGCAATCGGTCGCAAAGTTGCTATCTTTTTGCCATCAGCAGTGTTTTCCGCCTTCACCATAATTTCGGGACTCGAACCGATAATCTGCCAATCTCTGAAATGAAAATAAGCCATGTAGGGAGAAGGATTAATCAGACGCAAAGAACGGTAAAGTGCAAAAGAATCGCCACTGTATTCAGCCTCTAGTCGCTGCGAAATAACTACTTGAAAAATATCTCCGGCTTTGATATAATCCTTCGCCTTTAAAACATTGGCACAATACTTTTCACGGGTAATATTGCTCGTGTAAGCCAATTCTGTATTTCCCGTTGTGGAACGGGCATCTTGCCCGTCCTTATCTCTTGTGGAACGGGCATCTTGCCCGTCCTTATCTCTTGTGGAACGGGCATCTTGCCCGTTATTGGGAGGTGTCCATTCTATGAGAGTAGATTGCCGGGAAAGCGGCGATTGCAGCTTCTGAACTAACTTACCAACGCGATCGCACGCTTGCTGATAAGCATCGGCCAAATCAACGCCAACCTCCCGCAAATCCGCATAGGCGACGGCCCAAATTTTCCGCTTCACCTGGTCGAAAATCAGCAAATTATCCACCTGCATCCACAATCCATCCGGCAAATCATTCTCGCTGGCTGGATGCACGGGAACTCGCGGTTCTATCCACTTAATTAACTCGTAACCCCAAAAACCGAATAGCCCGCCAATTCCCGGCGGTAACTGCGGCAATTTCACCGGTTGATAAGACTCCAAACATTCCGTTAAAGCTACAAACGGATCGCCCGTAAATACTTTTTCGGAACCGTCACGGTAAACTTGAGTTGTGCGAGATCCCCTTGCCTCCAAAATCCACAACGGATCGCACCCTAAGAAACTATAACGCCCAAGTTTTTCCCCACCTTCCACCGACTCCAGCAGAAAACTGTAAGGTTGACCCGCACAAACCCGATACCACGCAGACACCGGCGTATCCAAATCAGCAACCCATTCTTGATACACGGGTACAAAATTGCCTTGTTTCGCCAGTTCCGAGAATTGTGAGAAATCGGGGAATATCATATATATCAGAAGGAATAAGGAAGTTCGGCAACGGATTCTGTAACGGATGTAACGGATGTAACGGATGTCAGGAAGAAGGAAAATGCAATCCTAGGATTTCAGCGATTAAAAGCGTCCTAACCGTCTTGGGCTCAATAGACAAAAGACGGAAAGCAACAGCCATGAGGCTGCTGGTACTCGCCAACTGCCATCACCGCCATCGGTTTGAGCGCGCGCAGCCCCTCTTGCAAACACCAGCGAAACAAACTTGCGTAACGCACCGGCAAGTGGAAAGAAACCTGTGCTTCGGAGTTCGACGCGGCTGCCCCCAACAGTAAAGCCTGCATATCCGCCTCAGTTTCTGCGACGCTGTGGCTCAAAGCCGACACCGCACAAGTATAAGCCACAATCCGACCTTCTTTGCAAGCAACCCAAGGAGAAAAGAAATTCATGGCGTACTCAATATCGCTAGTTCGATCGCACCTGTATAATTTCTTGCACAAAGCCGTACATTCACCAACATCCTCACTAGCCATCGGGCGCACCTCAAACCCATGCGGAGGCTGGCTGCGAAACTTCCCTGCCATTAACACGAAAGGTTCCTTCACCTCAAAACCCAAAGAAGCGTACAGCGACAGCGAGGCCATATTAAAAGATTCCTGAACCAAACGGATGCCCACAGCGTCCTGTCCCCGTTCCAGCAAAGCTTTCATGATTTCCCGTCCCGTGCCCCGGCCTTGAAAAGTTCGATCGACACTGACGGGGCCGATACCGCGAATCGGGTTGCGTTCGTCCATAAACCCGCAGCCGACAACCGCACCGGAGCTCTCGGCTACTATGCCAAAAAATACCGGACTTTCGATCGCAAGACCAATAATTTCAGTTGAAAACTCCAGCGTCGGAAAATCTGTAGGGAATTGATGGCGATCGGAAATATCTTTAAAAGCTTCATAATTAATGCGAGCGCAAACATCGATATCAGAAGGCTGCGCTCGCCTGATTGCGACATTCATCAGAAAAATGGGTAGAAACCCCGTCCTTCTAGGACGGCTTTACAATTTAATTTGCAATGCGCCACGAGTTGTAGGACAAAAACTTACAATCTGCGGGCGATGCGTTTTGAGTTAGACGCTTGCCTGTTTTTAAATCGTGCAAGCTAATTGTTTTCCGGTACGGGTCTTTCTTCGTTGGAGATTCTTGCCAACCGCCAACGTAACAAAATCCGTATTTAGGGTGCTTGACGACTGAACCGCGCTTAAACCCCACACTCAAAGTGCCGCCATAACGGGGGCGAATATGACCTGTGGAATGCTGCAAGCGATGGAGTTGTCTGCGATGAAACTCAAGAGAGATTACTTCTATTAGCTTGGTATTGTCGGGTTGAGTATGCCCGCCCACGTACCAATTAGCCAATACCCAAGAATCAACGCAGTGAGCCTCAAACTTGTTTGATAGCTTCTGTTTTGATTTTTTAAGTCCAAGTTCTTGACGCAGGTTGTAAGTATCATTGCCCGATTTAATCTCAAGATGGGCAATCTTTCTAAGCTCAGAATAAAACCAGTGCTTGCCAACCTCTAAAGGACTAAACGATACGTTCCACTTACGTCCGTTTTTCCACGTTCGCGCTTTGATGTCCTCCACAACAAATGTTGATATCGGAAACATCAACGTTAGCCAGTTAACTATCCTTAACTTCCACTGCCATCTCGCCTTAGTAGATGGAGGGAGCCGATTTTTGTTAACCAACCTGTTAGCTCGGTTTTGACGGCACGGTGTGTTCCGAAACCGCCGAGCACGTCGCATATTTCGCATTACTTCAACATGGTCTTTTACCCAATCAATTGCATGGGTCTGGATGTTTAAGTAGGTATGCGATTTGGATTTAATGGTAAATCCTTCGCGTTTGCTACCTGGATCGATGCCAACCGCTATGGGTTGATAGTTGTGGCTTGAAGGTTCTATATTCAATCGAACACAAAATACCCCCTTTTTCCAGAATGGTGTTGCCTTACCTGACTTAATCCAACGCTTAGCGCGGCTTGAGGTAGTCGGCATTAACGGTCTATTTTCACTGTTTACAACGGGTACAAACATTTACGGTAAGTCCTATCTCTAGGTATATATTTCCCTTCGCCACTGGCACATCCGAGCGGTTAAAAACTAGGGAGGCATTCTTAACGTCTGGTGGGGTACCACTCCCAGATGGCTCAGTTTGTCTTAAAGACGCAGGCTAGACACTGTTTTAGTCTTGAATTAAGAAGACGGTGAATCTTCCTTTTTCAAGCCCCATGCCTTTAGGCTGGGGTTAGTGACTATTTAATTTAACGATTAACTTTTAATAAGATTTGAAGTTTGCAGTAGTATTTTGGCGCTGCGGGCTTAGCCTCCCGCGCCAGAATACTACTGCAATAACAAGTTTACAAGCTGAGCCTTACAGGGAATATTACCTATGTTTTGCTCAGCCATGCACTCATCGTCTAAGGATCGAAAGTCTTCTTACCTGTGAACTTGAGCGTAGCCGGATTTGGATTGCTGCCAATATTGCGGTCAATCTTACCGTTGTAGGGACGACCTTCGTTCACCTTCTCAGGGAACACGCCATCCTTGGGATGCAGGTACTCAGTAGTACCGTCTGGAAACACGCGGTAAATTTTGTAGTTGGTGATTTTGAATTTAGCGCGCAGTTGCTGGCCGCCCAAAGCGATGCACTGCTCCTTCCGGGGCAGATGCAGCAAGTTGTCGCCTTGACGCATAATCGCAGCGCCACCCGTAGGCATTTCAAACACCTGCTCCTTGGGGCTAGTCCAAGTGATAGCGTACTTCTCTTCAACTAGCGCCTTGGTCAGCAAGCCGCCTGTGCTGCCGCCGAAGATTGGGGGTTGTCCAGTAAGTTGTTCGGCCATAGATATATCCAAAGGATTTTTACGGCATCGTATCATCGAGACTGCACGCTGTTCTCTAAATTGTAAGGAAAGTTAACAGTTTTTGGGCGATCGATCTTTTCTGATAATTGATAATTAGTAATTAATAATGGATAATTGGTAATTTTCACGAAAGTTAGAAAACAAAATTAGGGCGCACGAATTCCGAAAAAATCATCAAAAAAAAACAGCAATTATTCTGGTGCTTGTGGGGCACCAGAATAATCGCACATTCCCCCAAATTACCCCCACACACGATCGCACAATTTACCGCGTCAACCCTAAGTCAAGAACGAATTAGGGTCATAGCCGCGCGGAATTTGGCTCAAAGCAGTCCAAGTTTCCTGATTGACAATCCCGTCAGCCTCAATCCCAAAGCTTTTTTGAAATGCGCGAACAGCTTTGTCCGTCAAAGTAGAAAAGTCGCCGTCAACTTTACCGCCATAATGCTGGGAAATTTTGAGAACTTCCTGAACAGTAGCGACTGCTTGCCCAGAACTGCCCAATCTGAGTACCGGCATATTAAGTGGAGCTCCAGTATAAAGCGCCTGCCAAGTGAGCGGCCCGACAATGCCGTCGGGCGACAAGAAAACCCGAAACTGAAACAGCTTCACAGAAAATTCAACTGCTTTGTTAAAAATTCCTTTAGCAGGCTGGCGGTAAAGGTGCAACTTGGTTAGCAGTTGTTCGAGTTCCAATACCGCTTTACCTTGAGAACCTAATTGTAGTTGTGGCTTTTTGGCCATAGGTTGAGTAGATTTCATCTGGGTTGTAGGTGACATAATCGATTTTCCTAAATTCTCAGTTGAAATATTCTTGTTGCAAAAATCGTTTTCCGGGCAAAAAATTTTTAGATAATTAGGTGGAAATAAATCTCACGAAGCCAGGGCGCGTGGGTGAAACTGCTTTCTTCGCGGGCGTATATTCTCAACCTTACTCAACTTTTGCAATCTGGCCTGATACACAAGTGTTGAATCTTGTTACAAAATTTTACGTCGTGTTCTCGGAAGGCGCGTATTTCGGCTATAGCCAATGGCAATGGGAATGATTGCGATCGCGATCGCAATCATTCCCATTGCTTTTTCAGTTTTGCGTTTTATTTATATTAAGTTTTGCGTTTTTTATATTAAGTTCTGCGTTTTTTATATTAAGTTCTGCGTTTTTTATATTAAGTTCTGCATTTTTATATTAAGTTCTGCATTTTTCTACTTAAAAGTTTTAAACTAGAGTATGCTTAATTTGTAAATAACGTAATAAAGGACCTAAGACCATTATATCGCGTCTTTAGTAACTGAAAAATATGCCTAAAGGAATAAAATCTCCCAAAATCCACTTTATTTCAGGGCTGCCTCGTTCGGGTTCTACCTTACTCGGAGCCTTACTGCGACAAAACCCCCGGTTTCACGCCAGTATGTCTAGCCCTGTCGGGAGTCTGGTGAATCGAATGCTGGAAGCGATGAGCGAAGACAATGAGTTCTCGGTTTTTATCACCCCTGAGCAAAAACGGGCATTGACGTTAGCGATATTTTCAACGTTCTACGAGTCGCAAGCAGATAAAGAAGTCATCTTTGATACGAATCGGTTGTGGTGTAGCAAGTTGTCTTTAATTCAAGAGCTATTTCCCACCTCAAAGGTGATTTGCTGCGTGCGGAATGTGGCTTGGATTATGGACAGCATCGAACGGCTGGTGAGAAAAAATTCCTTTGATGTTTCCCGCTTATTTAATAACCCCAACGAACGCGCCACTGTTTACACCCGGACTGAAACCTTAAGTCAGGGGAGTAGGTTAGTAGGATTTGCTTACAACGCCCTCAAGGAGGCTTTTTATAGCGAATACAGTTCGCGGTTATTGTTGGTTGACTACGACTTACTGGCACAAAAACCGGATAAGGTTTTGCATTTAATTTATCAATTTCTGGAGGAGGAAGCGTTCAATCATGATTTTGAAAATGTCCAATATGATGCACCAGAATTTGACGACAGACTCAACCTGAAAGGGCTGCACACAGTCCGTTCCAAAGTCGAGTTGCGATCGCGCCAAACGATTTTACCGCCAGATTTATTTACGCAGTTTAATCAGTTGTCTTTTTGGACAAATCCTAGCAATAGTTTGGCGAATTTGATTGTTGCCCAGCCCATAGAGGCAACGGTTAAATCTTAGTTTCTCTTTTTAAGGGACAAAAGTTTCACTCACTCAAACAACACAACAGGAAAAAAATCAAATGACAAACTTCACCGTTAACCAAACTACTGATGACGGCACTGGCTTAACCGCAGGCACTCTCAGTTATGCAATTCTCCAAGCGAACCAACTCGCAGGGGATGACACCATTACCATCAACAATGATGTCCGTGTCACAGGGGTAGTGCAAACTTTGGTGAACAGCAACATTACGATTGTGGGTAACAACCACAGCATCAGCGGCGATGTCAATAATAACGGCATCAACGACAACGGCGACGTGCGCCCCTTATTCATTCTGTCGGGAACCGTTGGAATTTCTAACTTGACCATCACCAACGGACGGGCTAAAGGCGGAAATGGTGGCGGCGGCGGTGCTGGTATGGGCGGCGGTTTGTTCATCTATGATGGCAGTGTCTCCTTAAACAATGTCGCTTTTAGTAATAACGCAGCACAAGGCGGCAACGGCGGCGGCGGCTACAGCGGCGGTGGCGGACTATTTGGTTCTAACGGCGGCTACGGCGGCGGTGGATTGTTTGGTTCGAGCAACGGCAACAATGGCGGCTATGGTGGTAATGGCAATTACGGCGGCAGCAGCAACGGGGGTTTCGGTGGCGGGGGCAACGGCGGCGGCGGCAACAGCGGCGGTTTCGGCGGTGGCGGCGGATTTAGCAGTGGCGGCGGCGGCTTCGGCGGCGGCGGGGGCAACGGCGCGTACAGCTTCGGCGGCGGCAACGGCGGCTACGGCGGTGGCGGCGGCGGCGGCGTGTACGGCAACGGCGGCAGCGGCGGCTTCGGCGGCGGCGGGGGCAGCGGCGGCACCGGCGGCTTCGGCGGCGGCGGTGCTGGATTGGGGGGTGGCATCTTTGTCCGCAGTGGTTCTCTAACTCTCAACAACACTAGCTTTACCAACAACACGGTGACAGGCGGTACAGGTGCTAACTCAGGTCAAGGCGTGGGTGGGGCGATTTTCATCATGCAGTCCCTCACCAATACCAACGGCAACAACCAGGAAATGCCTACCGTTCTGCCTACCGTCAATTCTGTAGGTAATCTTACCTTCAGCGGCAACAGTGCGGCAGACGATGCAGGAACAGCGACCAATAACGATAATGTCTACGGCACGATTAACGTTACTGCAAGCAACCAACCCCCCCTCGCTAACCCCGACAGTGCCACCACTGCCAAAAATAATGCCGTGACCATCTCGGCAAGTACCCTGTTAGCCAACGATACCGATCCCGACAGCAACCCCCTCAGCATCACTGGTGTCAGTGGTGTTAGTAACGGTACTGCCGTCCTCAACAATAACGGCACAGCCAGCAACACGGCAGATGACTTTATTGTCTTTACCCCAACTACTGGATTCAGTGGTAATGGCAGCTTTGACTACACCCTCAGCGATGGCAGCCTCACCGATACTGCTACGGTGACTGTGGCTGTTGGTGACAACATTGTCGGCGGTAATGGTGCTGATAGCCTGACTGGCACAGCAGGCAATGACTACATTGACGGAGGCAATAGCGCTGACACCCTCAACGGCTTGTCCGGTAATGACACTCTTGTCGGCGGCACTGGCGGGGATATCCTCAATGGTGGCGACGGCAATGACCTCCTGCTAGGGGAAGACAGCGATAACAGTGGCGGTGGCAAAGACATCCTCAATGGCGGTGCTGGTAATGACATCCTCAATGGCGGTAACGGAGTAGATAACCTAACTGGCGGTACTGGTAACGACATCTTAACTGGTGGCAATGGTTCTGATACTTTCATCTTCGCCGCCAATGACGGCACCGATACCATCACCGATTTTAGTGGAGGAGATGTCATTGGCTTGTCCGGCGGTTTAACCTTTAGTCAACTGTCTTTCTCTGGCAGCAACATCTTTGTTACCAGCAGCAATAAACTCCTGGCAACGCTGACGGGTATTAATACCACTACCCTCACGGCTGCTAATTTCATGGCGATTTAGGATTACAACCCTTTTGGGTGATTGGTGATGCGATCGCGTTTGAGAGCAAAAGAAAACGCGATCGCACTTTCGTCCATAAAGCGTATTTAATCAAACGCGCTGAAAACAACACAACAGGAAAAAATCAAATGACAAACTTCACCCGCAGGTAATGGTAAAGATTTACTTGTTGGCGGTGCGGGTAACGATTTCCTCAACGGTGGCAAGGGAGATGATAACTTGAGTGGCGGGACTGCTAGCGATATCTTTGTGTTGCATAAAGCCGCAGGGCGGGAAACGATTACCGACTTTAGTTTACGTCAGAGCGATAAAATCGGCTTGTCTGGTTTGAGTTTCAATCAATTGTCCTTCTCTGGCAATCAGATTAGCTTAGGCAATCAAACTCTAGCGGTGCTGACTAGGTTTGATACTACAACGCTGAGACAAAATAACTTGATCTCTGTTTAAGAATATTGGGTGGGCAAATGTTTGCCCACTCTACAAAGTGGTTAGTTGCATCGACCTGCACCTTTGATGCCTAGACCTGTACCTTTGATGCCTAGACCTACAAAAGTTAACTCAAAAAATACAAAACCATGAAGAAATTCTTTTCAACTCTAACCTTGACAACAGCTACAGCTTTAACCATTGCGCTAACAGGAGGAGCAATAAGCAGTGACTCCGTTCTAGGACAGACATCTATTGACTTAGCGACGTTACGTAGCGCTGCTGTGTCTAAACACAACACTTATCGAGCCACACATAAAAGCCCGAACATCACCATCAGTGATTCCCTAAATAGCAGCGCTCAAGCTTGGGCTGAGAACATTGCCAGTAGTGGACAGTTGCAACATAGTACCAATCGCAACAATGTAGGAGAAAACATCTACGCTTCTTACACTACACAGACTTCGATAGACCCAACTACCCTTGCTAACGCAGCAGTTTCAGACTGGTACAGCGAAGTTAAGAATTATAACTACGCCAGTCCAGGGTTTTCTAGCAATACCGGGCATTTTACTCAGGTAGTCTGGAAAGGCAGTACGCAATTAGGCTGTGGTGCAGCACAAGGCACTGCAACGATGAATGGTACTAAATATAACGCCTTCTATGTGGTCTGTCAGTACGCTGCTGCTGGTAATATGCAAGGGCAGTTTCCTGATAACGTGCTGCAACCGTAGAACTTTATCAAGTTTAAATTCATGGGTAAGCAAGTTCTAGTTTTTGCTTTGCAGTAACCCCATGTCACCTTTAACTGTGTCCAATTTAGAGATTACCTGCTCACCGGACTTTGTACCTTGGCTGCAAACCCAGTTTGTAAGCCTTGCCTTCACTACCTATCAAACAAATCGCTTGTTTTTTATCGGCTGTAATCAGCAAGGTAGAGTCGCAGCACACGAGCGGTTATTTGACAAACCAATGGGGATGTATGGGATAAATAACAGTCTGTTTGTTAGCACGCGTTATCAAATTTGGCGTTTTGATAATTGTCTGGCACCAGAGGAGATTTATCAACAAAGCGATCGTCTTTGAGCACCGGAATGATATAGAGGACACGGCTTGGTCTAAGTCCCTACCGCGATTAATTGTAGGGACTTAGGCTCTCGCGGTCTCGAAAGCTGTGGGTAATATTAATTCCGATGCTTGAAGATATCGGAATTAATCTAACAAAATTTCCCCCAATCCTGCTGATATTTATCTCAAATTCAGTGACAGATAAGCTATCAAACTTGTCTAAATTTGGCTGTCAATTCCGTTGGGATTTTTGGTAATTATCCTGTCTAATTTTAGGTGCATCTTTAGGCATTTCCCGCATCAACTCTATTTCCCAATGTACTCAGAACAGGAGCATCTGACGCTTGGAAGCTTTCCTAAAAATTTATTGGCCATCTTGGGTAAGTTTGATATCATCTATCTAAACAGTGGGAATAGTAAAGTGAAATTCACTTCCTCGGTCTTTTCCTGCGGAATCTACCCAAATTTTACCGCCCCAGCCTGCAACAATCTGTTTGCAAATTGCCAATCCCAAACCGGTACCGCCGGCGCTGCGGCGCAAAGCTCCTTCTTCTTGATAAAATCGATCGAACACTACTTTTAAACTGTTCGCCTCTATTCCCCTCCCCGTATCGGCTACGAGCACTTCCACCATCCGAGAACCGTTGCATTTTGCTCTTATGGTCACGCTTCCTTGAGGTGTGGTGAATTTGCAAGCGTTGTCTAGCAGTTTGGAGAGCACCTCCACCAACCACTCTCCGTCAGCTTGCACTAAAGGCAATTCTGCGGACACTTCGGCGATAATTTCCGGTAACTGTCGATCGGCTGTGCGCGATCGCACGCTACTGAGGGCTAAATCCACGCATTCTTGCAGCGTCAGCGATTCTACATTCCATTGGACTCGCCCGCTTTCTAAGTGAGAAAGAGTTAAGAAATCCTGCACGAGTTTCCGCATTCTATCGGCATCGCCTAGGGCAGTTTCTAACATAATTTGCCGCAATTGGGCGGGCATATCTGGTTCGGAGTTCAAACTTTCTAGACACACTTGAATCGTAGAAAGAGGGGTGCGGAGTTCGTGTCCGGTGATGGCAATTAGATTGCTGCGAGTGCGGTCTAATGCTTCTAATTGTTGGTTGAGTTCTTCTAAATGAGCGTAGGTTTCTGCTTGAATTAATGCTGCTCCGAGTTGGGTGGCGATCGCCTCTACTAATGCAATTTCGTCTTCTTCCCAAGCCAAAGTCGATCGGCACTGGTGCATTTCCACCATGCCCAAAACCCGCCCCTGATAAAGCACTGGCACCATTAACCAAGAGACAATTTGCCAATTTTTTACAAGTTTTCCCAGGAATTTTGTATTGACAATTAGGGGGTGTTGTGCTGTGTCTTGGATGTAAACTCGCTCTTGCCGCGCCACCGCGTCGATCCATATTTGATTTTCCTGCAACAGCCAAGTCTGATCCAGCATGGAACTAGCGCCGGGAGCCAAAAACTCGCGATCGATTTTGACCGCCACATCTGCGGTCTTGCACCGATAAATTAAACATCGGCTTGCTGACAGGGCAGTGCCGAGTTCTTGAACTGCAACTTCGACGATTTCTTGTGGGTTGAGAGACTGCCGCATTGCCGTTGTAATTAAGTTTACCAGGCGTTCTTTGCGTTCCTGGGCGGCGATGGCGGCGTATGCTTTGAGCAGTTTGTGCTGGCCTGCTTGCAAGTAGGTGACTAAGCGTTCGGTAAAAGCATCGCTCAATTTTGGATTGGGAATTTTTGAGCTTTTTGCCGTACTTTTGTCGGGTTTGGCGGCTTTGGCAGTGGCGGATTTCCTCGTTTTTTTCGGTGTTTTGAGCTTGTAAGTAGTTCGCGCTCGATCGATCTTTTCCGCCAATTCCGGGCGATAATTGACAATTCTATCGAGCAACAATGCGGCCGCTTTGGAGCTGACCTCGCGATCGAACGTCCAAATTCCTTCAAATCTGCGAGCTTGATCCATCACCAGCGGCCCGCGATCGTCCTGGTCGTCGATCGGCACAATTTTTTCTTGACAAATCAGGCAAGTTGAGTAGTGTTCCCCCAGTACCACTAAGTGCCACTCTTTACTTAATCCGTCCTCCGGCGCAAACGCCACAGTTTCGTGACACTCCGAAGAATTTTTAAACTCAGTTTCCGGTGCTGCTAGCACATATACCTGAGAGGATCGTGAGGCAATTCGCCGGTAACGGTGAGCTTCCTGGCGGTAGAAGCGCTCTCGCTGAAAGCTGGCAATCACTAGCGGTTCGTCGTCGGAACCCGCCAAAACTAAGTCTTCCATAGCGTGAGACAGGGCTGTCATGGAAGATTTGAAATAAATTTGTGCCCGCAGTTGGGGCAAAGCTTGCAGAAGTTCTGCCAGTAGCGAAATAGGGACGATCATCTAGCCTTAAACGTGCATTTTTGCCGATGACAAAACAGGATCGATAGGAGATTTAGAGCGATCCTTCTTCAGTATCTGATAGATTTACAGCACTTGGTAAGTAAAGTACAAAGAAATCGGTTTCGCTCTCCTGGGGTACCCCGGTGTTCGCCCAAATTCGCTCCGCCGTGCCCGCCCCGATTCCTAGTTTCCCTGTACTTGAGTGTCAAACTATCCTCGCTCTTGGATATCAGTGCCATAATTATCGCTTTTTGGCGATCGATCTGGTTAATCGGTAATTAAACTTTAAAAAATCGCAAATAATTAGCCATTAGTTAAAAACTAACGACCAATTATTTTGACGACTGATCCCAATAAACCTGGTTTTTACCCACCATCTATGAATAAACCGGGCTTCGGACACCTAGCGTGTAAGTCCTATATTTTTTTGAGGCATCGCGCCTGAGTATAAATGCTGCGGCTGTGGTTGTATCAGGCTAGTTCGCCCCCTTCGTCGCTGCCGCCCGGAGATGATTTGTAGAGAGCATCTAATTGTTCGCGGGCGTCTTGGACAGTCAGCGAACGCATCACTAACAGCGGCTCATTGACAACATTTCCGTGTTCGTCTAAAAGTTCTGGATGCGGTACAGATTGAGAGCGAGGATAGGATGCGTAGGGATTATTTGCCCTGAACTGTTGAGGGCGCTGGGATTCCATACCAACGGTGACTAGACTGCGGATTAAGTTACCGACTGCCAGAAAGGCAAGAACGGTAAAAGCTAAAATATAAAGCAGGTGCAACATTATCTTCTCCTCCGGGCTAAACAGCCACACAGCAATTTACAAAAGTGTTTCAGCAAGTATTGACACTCCCGGCCGTAAACGCGGGGATTCTTGGTTCACTGACATACCTTTAAACTATTCATCCCTTCGGCAATATTTAAACCAAAAACCCGTCCAATTGAACGAAGCTTCGAGCCTAATTTGAATAGTCCCAGAGGGCTTGTCTCCCCAAGCGTTAAGGGCTCATTCCCTTTGTTCCCGTATGCCCTACGGTACATCTAACTACTAAGATTTTGAGTTTTCTGGTATGGGTGCGCGATGGCTACCCTAGCTAGGTTTTTGTGGTTTTCGCCACCCACGAGACATTATTGTTTCTCAAGCGGGTCATTTTGGGGTTGGTTATCCATTCGATGCTCGCGGTTATTCTACCTGTATCTCTTTGTAGTATAGGGTACTATTTGGGAAACTTTTAGAACTTTTTGGAAATAAAGCCTTCCTAAAAGGACGGGGTTTTAAACCCAATTTTCTGATAACTTATTAACTGGAAATCTGTTTGAGGTGGTCAAGTCAGCCGCCACATTTCCCAAGATTGGGGATTTGACTGCAAATTTAACTTGAACTCCCTTCCTTATTTTCCAGGGGGAGCTGACTGCAATGAGCGAAAGCGCGCCGATACTTGCCAGCATTCGGCGAGCTGTCTGTGCCACGGCATCAGTGCTGCTGTTTCAATTCCAACTTGACCTCCGGTTGCTTGAAATAGAGCTTTAGCCGCGCCTACTTCTTGCTGAGCCTGTTTGACTCGCGCCAGCAAGTCAGATTGATCTTCGTCGCCCAGAAAGGGAATTTCCTCAGTTTCTAAGAGTTTTGCCGATCGGTCGAACCAGTAAGTGAAATCCTCTAACAGCGGTCCCAGTAACGCTTTGAGCAATTCTGGCTCGGGCAAGTTGGAATTAAGCATGGATCAAAATTGGGTTATTTATCTATTATAGTCTTAGACGGTCTTTACAAATTGTAACATATTTTTAACAAAAATTCAAGGGTTTCACAACAATTAGTAGGTGGGTGTGAATAAATTTAATGGTGTCAGCAGCGATTTTTGAGTCAAAATCCCCAAATTGTGCAATATCGGCTCAGACTCGCTAGCAATAGCCCATAGCAGAAGGAAGTTCGGCAAGGGATTCGCTTTCTTCGGATGTAACTGAGATCTTGCACCATTCTCAAGAACAGGCAAGATGCCTGTTCCACAAAGAGTGAATTTTCTTGTGGAACAGGCATCTTGCCTGTTCATAAAAAGCTTATTGAGAATGGTGCAACATCTCAGATGTAACGGATGTAACAGATGAAAGGAAGAAGAAAGAAGGAAGAAAAAAACTATGCCCAATGCCCAATGCCCAATGCCCAATGCCCAGAATGACCTAATTTCCCAGGGTGTCCCCCAGCCGGAAGTCGGCGCTTGCTGTCCCAATCTGAGTAAGATAGAAGCAACTGCAACTAAATTAATTGCTAATTCAGCCGATGTCTAGCTCAGAATCCATGTCCGCTCCAGAAGAGTCCGTTAAAATTGAGTTGCCCCGCACGAGTGAGTCGGAGGCACTAAAAAAAATTCGCCACACCACATCCCACGTTATGGCGATGGCGGTACAGAAGTTATTTCCCAAGGCGCAAGTGACCATCGGCCCTTGGATTGAAAACGGTTTCTATTATGACTTTGACACTCCCGAACCTTTTACGGAACAGGATTTAAAAGCCATTAAAAAAGAGATGATCAAAATCATCAACCGTAAATTGCCTGTAACTCGCGAAGAAGTCAGCCGCGAGGAAGCGGAACGCAGAATTAAGGAGATTAACGAACCTTACAAATTAGAAATTTTAGAAGGTTTGATCGAACCAATTACTCTTTACCATATGGGCGAGGAATGGTGGGATTTGTGCGCGGGGCCTCACTTGGATAATACCAGTGAGTTGAATCCAAAGGCGATCGAGCTAGAAAGCCTAGCAGGCGCGTACTGGCGCGGCGACGAAACCAAAGCTCAGTTACAGCGCATTTACGGCACTGCTTGGGAAACCCCCGAACAATTAGCAGCATACAAACACCGCAAAGAAGAAGCATTAAGGCGCGATCACCGCAAATTAGGCAAAGAATTAGGCTTATTTATCTTTGCCGATGCAGTTGGGCCGGGTTTGCCTTTGTGGACGCCGAAAGGCACTGTTTTGAGAAGTATTTTAGAAGATTACTTGAAACAAGAACAAATCAAGCGCGGCTATTTGCAAGTAGTGACTCCGCACATTGCCAGAGTCGATTTGTTCAAAATCTCCGGCCACTGGCAGAAATACAAAGAAGATATGTTTCCCCTGATGGCGGAGGATGAGGAAGCAGCCGCAAACGAACAGGGTTTTGTGATGAAACCCATGAATTGCCCTTTTCACATTCAAATTTACAAAAGCGAATTGCGTTCCTATCGAGAATTGCCGATGCGCTTAGCCGAATTCGGCACAGTTTACCGCTACGAACAATCGGGAGAATTGGGCGGTTTAACGCGGGTGCGCGGCTTTACGGTGGATGATTCCCACTTATTTGTCACGCCGGAACAGTTGGATCAGGAATTCTTGAATGTGGTGGATTTGATTCTGTCAGTATTCAAGAGTCTGCAACTGAAAAACTTTAAGGCGCGTTTGAGTTTCCGCGATCCGAACAATTTAGAGAAATACATCGGTTCCGATGAAGCTTGGGAAAAGGCTCAAGGTGCAATCCGCCGCGCGGTGGAAACTTTGGGAATGAATTATTTTGAGGGAATTGGGGAGGCGGCTTTTTACGGGCCGAAACTCGATTTCATTTTCCAAGATGTTTTGGATAGAGAATGGCAATTAGGAACTGTTCAGGTAGATTACAATTTGCCAGAACGTTTTGATTTGGAATACGTAGCTGAAGACGGCACTCGCAAGCGTCCGGTGATGATTCACCGCGCTCCTTTCGGTTCTTTGGAACGTTTGATCGGGATTTTGATCGAGCAGTATGCAGGCGATTTTCCGCTGTGGTTGGCGCCAATTCAGGTGCGGTTGTTGCCTGTCAGCGCCGAATTTTTGCCGTTTGCGAAGGAAGTGGCGGCGAAGATGAAGGCGCTAAATATTCGCGCTGAAGCTGATGAGGATAGCGAGCGTTTGGGCAAGTTGATTCGCAATGCTGAGAAGGATAAAATTCCGGTGATGGGTGTTGTGGGTGCGAAGGAAGTTGAGGCGAATAGTTTGAATATTCGGACTCGTGCTTCTGGGGAGTTGGGGGCGATTTCGGTTGATGAAGTGATTGGAAGGTTGCAGGCTGCTATTAGCAGTTACGGCGATTTTTAGGGGATTTTAATCGCAGATGCACGCGGATTAACGCAGATGATATGTTGATATTGTCTGCGTTTTTTTAATTGAGCTGCTAAAATAGTAGTGGTAAACGGGAAGTACGCTCATGCCTAATCCATTTCCGGGGATGAATCCTTATTTAGAACATCCTGATTTTTGGCCAGAAGTCCATCATTTACTGATTAGTGTGATTAAGGAGTCGTTAACTCCGCAATTGCGCCCGAAATACCGCGTCGCTATTGAAAAGCGAATTTACGAAATCAAAGGTGAAAATTCTCTATTAGTAGCGATTCCTGATGTCTCTATCCAACAGAAACGCCTTCCCGCAAGTGCGATCGCATCTAATGCTGTCGCCGTCGCTTCCCGAACTGTGCAGCCTTTAAAAGTGAGAATCCCAGTGTCGGAAGAATTTAGGGAAGGATATTTAGAAGTAATCGATATGACAACCAAGGAAGTTGTCACGGTTCTTGAAGTGCTTTCGCCTGCAAATAAACGCCGGGGGGAAGGTAGAGAAAAGTATGACAATAAGCGAAATAAAATATTTGATAGCAGTACCCATTTAGTCGAAATAGATTTGCTGCGGGGTGGGGAACCTTTGCCAGTTTTCGGACATTCCCATAAAAGCGACTGCCGCGTTTTAGTCAGCC
The DNA here is from genome assembly GCF_036700905.1 of Microcoleus sp. S13_C3. Taxonomy (NCBI): domain Bacteria; kingdom Bacillati; phylum Cyanobacteriota; class Cyanophyceae; order Oscillatoriales; family Microcoleaceae; genus Microcoleus; species Microcoleus sp. S13_C3. Next base: position 23,156 of record NZ_JAUBPT010000002.1, read on the forward strand.
GCAGCAATCAACGTCCGATCGCCGATTTATACTTATTTAACCTTCCCGATACAATTCCTGCATTTCCCTTGCCTTTGCGTCCAGAAGATGTAGAGCCTGTTCTGGATTTACAGGCGCTGATTAATCAAGTATACGATCGCGCCGGTTATGATTTTGAAATTGATTACACAGCCGATGCAGTGCCCCCGCTGTCAGAAACGGATGCTGTTTGGGCCGATTCTCTGTTGCGGGACAGAGGGTTAAGGGGATAATAGAAGTAGGTAAATTAACCGGAGCTAGATTAATGCCTAATCCGTTTCCAGGGATGAATCCTTATTTAGAAAGTCCTGAATTGTGGCCTCAAGTACATCACTTGCTAATTAGTAGCATTTTTGAATCATTAGTGCCGCAGTTGCTGCCAAAATATATCGTCGATATTGAAAAAAGAGTTTATGAGCTTAGCGGGGACAATTCCCTATTAGTGGGGATTCCTGATGTCACTGTGCAGCGTTCTCCTAGTCCAACCAACCCTACTTCTTCTAATGTTGCAGTTGCCGCACTGCCTGTGACAGCTTTGAAAGTAAGACTGCCAGTACCTGTGGAATTTAGGGAAGCATATTTAGAGGTACGAGATACAGCAACTAGGGAAGTTGTGACAGTGATTGAAGTGCTGTCACCAGCCAATAAGCGCCCTGGAAAAGGGCGAGAAATGTATGAAGCAAAGCGAGAAAAGGTGTTTGGTAGTCGCACTAATCTGGTTGAAATTGACTTGCTGCGAAGTTACCAACCCATGTTAGTTTTTGATAACGATATTGAGGCAAGTTATCGAATTTTAGTGAGTCGCGGAAATCAAAGGCCTTTGGCGGATTTGTACCTTTTCAATTTACCGGATATGATTCCTCCGTTTCCCCTGCCTTTGCGCGCGGGTGATGCGGAACCAATTGTAGATTTACAAGCGTTATTAAATGGGGTTTACGATCGCGCAGCCTATGACTTTAGAATAGATTACACCGTCGCACCAGTTCCCCCACTGTCCGAAACTGATGCTGTTTGGGCCGATTCTCTGCTTCGGGAAAGAGAGTTAAGGTGATAATAGAAGTAGTAGTCTTGGACGCATCAAAACCTTGATAACCGGGTTTTTTGCGGTTTTTGCGGGCTATAAGGCGTCTTCTGGACAAAAACCCGGTTTCTGGCCACCCGTGCATAAGTCCTAAGTAGGTAAATCAACAGGAGTTAAATCAATGCCTAATCCGTTTCCAGGGATGAATCCTTATTTAGAAAGTCCTGACTTTTGGCCAGAAGTACATAATAGGTTGATAGTGGCGATCGCAGATGCTTTGGTTCCACAACTGATACCCAAATATCGAGTGGCGATTGAAAAGCGAATTTATGAAATCAAGGGGGAACAATCTCTGTTAGTCGGGATTCCTGATGTTTCTATCCAGCGCAATCCGATCCCCAGAAATCCAATTACATCGAATGTGGCTGTCGCTACACGAACTACCGCGCCTTTGAAAATCAGATTAGTGATGTCTGAGGAGGTGAGAGAAGGATATTTGGAGGTGATAGATATGGCCACTAAGGAAGTTGTGACGGTGATTGAGGTGCTTTCACCTGCTAATAAACGTCCGGGAAAAGGGCGCGAAATGTATGAGGAAAAGCGGGATAAGGTGTTCGGTAGTCGCACTAATTTCGTGGAGATTGATTTGTTGCGGGGTTGGCAACCTCTCCCGGTTTTGGACAATGATATTGCAGCCCATTATCGGATTTTGGTGAGTCGGGGCAATCAAAGACCTTTTGCAGATTTATACTTATTTAATATACCAGATGCGATTCCCTGTTTTCCTTTGCCTTTGGGTGCAGGCGATGTGGAGCCTATTGTGGATTTACAGGCGTTGCTGAATACAGTGTACGATCGCGCCGCCTATGACATTACCCTCGATTATACGGCCCAGTTAGTCCCTGCGCTGTCCGAAACTGATGCTGTTTGGGCCGATTCTCTGTTGGAGGAGAGAGGATTGAGAGGGCGATCGCAAATAACAACCGATAGTTAAGGGCCTAACCGCTTTTTCAAAGCATCCAAAAAATTAACAGACCAATATTCAAGAAATCGGCTTTTCAGAGGTTTGATGAATTTATCCCAAGGATTGAGGTCAACAATATAATAACCGATTTTGATGCCAATCGGCTCTAAATGTTTGCCTTCTATTTCCTCGCTCAATAAAGGCAATTTTCTATTACTTAGCTGTTGTATGAGCCAAAGTACATCGCTGTTTTTTTGTTGGTCTGGACTTTTGTTGATATCATTGGTAGAACCAGCAATTTCATCTCGCTCGAAAGAAATTAGGGCCGTCAAATTAAACAGAGAACTATTAGCAATAAAGCATTGAGTTTGTTCTCTGGTTGGTAGCACTCCTAAGCGGAATTTGTCTAACAGTTTTGCTAGCGATCGCACTGGAATAGCGCTCTCTGTATTGCTGATATCAGGGGCAATTAATAAGGACGGCTGGCCTTTAATTGAAGGTCTGTCGATGCCCTGATTTTCGATTAACCTTTGAATCCGTTCGTAGTCAGGGCGATCGCAGAATTTCTCCACAATATTTGGATACCGATCGTCGCTTAAAAATTCTAAAAGAGCAATGTACTTGCATCCCAGACTGTGACCAACCCAAAAATAACTCGATGGTTCTTGATAAATTTCGCTTTCATAGCCTAATCTTTGAGCAATCTCGGTCAGTTCTGTTCTCAGTATCTCCTGTTCTTTTAATAACCCAATAGCGATCGGCCAGTGACGAAAAGTAAATCTAAATGGCAAAGCAACTACGGTATAACCTTCTTCAAACAACTGCTGTAAAAAATATCGATAAAACAAAGTTGGCAAACTACCAAAAAAAGTTCCACCAATAAATTGAACAACACCTTTGGGCTGCGGATGAACAGCCACCCAACTAAAAGAAACAGGCTGAAATTTAAATGAGATCGACATTTTAATAAAGCTCAGTGAGTGTATAAGTGGGGGTAATTAAACGTATAGCCTTTCGAGCTCTCATATGAGGTACTCATGGGCATAGGCCTCCGTGGCCTCCGTGGGCATAGGCCTCCGTGGCCTCCGTGGGCATACCTCACCACGCTTGAGAACCGCTATAATCAAACGTAAGGTGGGCATTGCCCACCCTACAGTTACTTACCCTTTAACAGTTCTAGCCGCGAGACATTCTGACAGGAATATCGAATTTATCCATCACTGTATTTAGCTCTTTCAAATTGACATCATTGGCATCGAGTTGGGCTAGAAGTTGCACTAGCATTTGAGCTTTTTCTGAATTGTCTGCTTCCACACTAGCCAAGTCCAAATTACCGTTGCGTAACTCTTCCAAAATTGGGGTAACAATTGGTAAATCGATGATAATTGGTTTACCGGGTTCAGGCGTAATCTCGTTCAAGCCTTTTCCACTGGCGATCGCTAAAGTGTAATTAATTTGATCGAAGTCTGGTGAAGGATTAGGTACTAATGGGAAACCATTCGGCAAGAAAGTACCGCGAATTTCGGGATTCAATAACACCTTGACTGGTGTTTTGCTTTGGGGTACAATCTTGGGAAATTTCAAGATGGCTGGCAAAAATAGTGAGACATATCCGCGCACTTCCAACAAACCTGGATCCAGAGCTTCTGGGAGTTTGGGCAACAATTCAACAGATGCTGTTTTGTGAGCGGGTATTCTGAAAAACCCACGATATACCTTCGGTTTCTTCGGCAACTGAGTCAGAGGTACCTCGATGTTAGCGCCTTCAACATCAACAACTAAGAAAGCGTTCTTCTTGTCAAGCAAGATTTTATTAGGATCTGGCGGCACGGGTAAGCTGACGGTAAACTCAATCCGATATAGCAAGTCGATCGCTTCGAGATTGGAGATAGTGAGAAAGTATCCCTGAACGATTCGACGAGCCACTGGCAGGAGTTTTGGATCGAGATCTTTCATAGGATCGGGATTTTTCACAGGTGCGATCGGCTTTGCGAGGATTTCAAAGGTGGAAACTTCCATATTTTTGTCCGAGTAATTTAACTTTTAGCTTGGGTTATTTAGCCGGAAAATTTTGTTTCTGTTTTTCCGTCGCTATATCTATGAATAACTGCCCGTTGCGGTTGGTTAACAGTCGCTTTTTCTGGTGACACTCATTTGACTTAACTCAAATGAGTGTCGCTTGATTGTGGGACTTGACAATTTAAAAATTTTTGTTAAAGCGGTGAGGAACACGGATCGGGAATTAAATTTATCCTTGTGTCTCTGAAGATGAAAAGAAAATATCGCATTGATTATCAGGGCGATCGCACATTAATCTGTTGGTATAATCCCCCTTTAATGGGCCCGGGGCGATCGAAAAGCTAAAAAATCCTACACAAAACGTTACATATTTGTTAACATCGGGACGAGCCTGTCCTCAACAGTCCCTCTCTTAACCTTTTAAACTAACCGTTATGAGTCAACCTCCCTCAGCAATTCCCGCCTCAGAAGAATCCGCCGAAACCCCGACAGCACCGACAAACACTGCACCTCCACCGAGTTATGTCAAGCTGGCGATGCGGAACATGGTTCGCAAGCGGGCGACTTCTCTGTTTCATTTTGCCTTGACGGCGATCGGACTTTTAGGCGTACTCGTCGGTTTGGCTTTTCTCGATCGCTATTTCAATTCGTGAACTACCCACACTAAATCGAAACGATTATAGTGTGGGCTTCTAACATCACAGAGGAATGCCTCAGAACAGACTTGCGTCCAATCTTTGGTCTTACTTCCCCTCCGTTAGCAAAAACGGCTGTTCCATCCGTCTGTAGTATCCTGATGCCTTCCGCTCTAATATTTGTTGCGGCGTTACCATCACGGTCATGACGAGTACCGCAATTAGGACAAGTCCACTCCCTAATATCAAGCGGTAACTTATCAATCTGGTGATAGCAATTAGAGCAGAGGTTGGAGCTGGGGAACCAGCGGTCAATTTCAACCAACTTGCCACCTTTTTTCTCTAGCTTGTAAGCTAGGAAATTGATAAAGGTTCCCCATCCCACATCAGATATGGCTTTAGCTAAATTGTGATTGCGTACCATGCCTTTGACATTAAGATTCTCTACTACGACAACTTGGTTTTCATTGACGAGCTTTCGTGAAAGCTTATGTAGAAAATCCTGACGGGATTTAGTTACCCGTTCGTACACTTTAGCTACCGTCTTTTTAGCTTGGTTCCTTGAATTACTTCCTTTCTGTTTTTTAGCTAGCTTTTGTTGCTTGCGTTTGAGGTTTTTCTCGTGTTTGGCTAGATGCTTAGGGTTATCATACTTGGAGACTTTGCAGCCATTACTCGTAATAGCAAAATGAGTCAATCCCAAGTCAATCCCAATTACTTTTCCGACCGTTGAAACAGTCGGATTGTCGCCTTCACTCTCCGTCAATATTGAGGCAAAGTATTTCCCAGAAGGATTTAAACTAACCGTTACGGTTTTGATTGTTCCTTCTATGTTCCTGTGCAACTTGGCTTTGACTTTGCCGACTTTGCCCGGAAACTGAATAAACCCATCAAGTACCTTGACATTTTGAGGATACTGAATCGATTGCTTACCATGCTTTGACTTGTAGCGCGGGAACCTACCACGACCTGCAAAAAAGTTTTTATAGGCGGTTGTGAGGTTGAGCGTTGTTGCTTGCAAAACTTGGCTGTAACATTCAGACAACCAAAGTGTTTCTTCGGTTTTCTTGAGTTTTGGTAAAAAGGCATTGAGTTCTGACTGACCAAGGCTTTTACCCGTTTCTTTATAAGTCTCAATTGACTTATTTAGACCATAGTTCCACCACCATCTGGCACAGCCAAAGTGCCCAGACAGTAGAGCTTGTTGCTCTAATGTTGGATAAAGTCGAACCTTGATAGCAGTATGCAGCATCTCATTGCCTCCTTACTGTATTATACACATTTCAGTAAAACAGCTACAAAGATCAAGATTTGGAGATTTCCGTACCTACAATCTCCCTGCCTTTCATCCCACCGAAGACACTGGGTACAGTTATAGCGGGGGACAACAGGAGCGAGGAGTTAATCGAGGATTCCAACAATCAGCCTCTAATTTCGAGCTCTAATTTCATCTTTCTTAATCGGGAGTTAAGCTGATTGTTCTGCCTGCCTGTTGCAATCTCTAACAGATTACTGTATCTTTCCAGCAACAGCAAAATCCCCTGCCGCTCGATCGCGCAATTGGAATTTGTAAAAAAATTGAATATATCCCTTGACAGGAGAGCAAAAAAATGTTAATCGAGGTGAACGTCGAAGACTGTTACGGGATAGCCCAGGAGTCAGCCGACGCTTCCAACCTCCCTGAGAGTGCAGCCAGCGGGGAGATTTGGGCCGAAACCTGGGAAAATTGGTTTAGCGTTTGGCTGGAAAACCAGGCGGCGGATGTGCCAGTTGCCCCGGGCTACGAAGTCAGTCTGCGTTTAACCGCCGATAGGGAGATGCAAGCCCTCAACCTCCAGTACCGCCAGCAAGATCGACCGACCGATGTACTAGCTTTCGCAGCTTTAGAGGTAGACTGTCCTCAGCTAGAGGAAATGCAGTCATCTGAACCCCTATACTTGGGTGATATCGTCATCTCGATCGATACAGCTAACCGACAAGCCCAGCAGCAAGGACATCCCCTGAAGACCGAACTAGCTTGGCTGGCAGCCCACGGTTTTCTGCATCTTTTGGGCTGGGATCACCCGGATGAAGAAAGTCTGACTCAAATGCTCGATCGACAGGAAACATTGCTGCGGGCGATCGGTCTTACGATCCAAACAGCATAACTGAAGTTGATGGTGATTTAACAAATCATGTCAAGCCCAACATAACTTTCTGAAATTAAACCAAAACTTTAGTAAAAACTTAGAAAAGTTACCTAGACTTGATGTAGTTAATTTGAAAAGTTTAGCTTTCATTCATCTCTGTAAATTAAAGTTGGTTGTTTATGACACTAGATAGACCCTCAATTTCATCACAAATCGCACAGTTTCTGCCCATGCCTCAAGACTCTTCTAGCCAGACAGTCCACGAGTCTAAAAAAGCCTTGAAATACAACCGAGAGCTGTCCTGGAAAATCGCATCTAGCTTAGCGACGAGTTTTAGATACGCTTGGGGTGGTCTGAGTTATGCTTTTGAAACTCAGCGCAATTTTCGGATTCACACTGTTATTGGCACTTTGGCGATCGGACTCGGGCTATTTTTACAACTGAAACCTGTAGAAATATCTGTGATCGGCGTCACCATTGGCATAGTTTTAGCAATGGAACTGTTGAATACGGCGATCGAATCGGTGGTAGACTTGACAGTCGGGCAATCTTACCACGAACTAGCCAAAATTGCCAAAGACTGCGGTGCCGGAGCGGTTCTGGTATCGGCAATGGCTGCTACGATCGTCGGTACTGCACTTCTGCTGCCTCCCTTGTGGGCAGTCGTTCAAATTGCGATCGCCCGTCAGTAACTTATTGGGCCCAGAAAATTTTAGGTTTTAGATGACCAATTTGAGATTTTTAGTTTTCTTAGTCTATATTGCAACTATTTTTATCTGGGGCATCTATCTAAAATCTTAAAACCCTTGCTTTCAGGGAGCGAGTTAACCTAAAATCTAAAATCTAAAACCTAAAATCCAACTTAACCCGTGATTATAGTAATCGATAACTACGACAGTTTTACATACAATTTGGTACAGTATCTAGGAGAACTCGGTGCCCAGTTGCCCGTAGCCCGCGAAGTGCAAGTCTACCGCAACGACCAAATTTCCTTAGCAGAAATTCGCCAATTGCAGCCGGCAGCAGTGGTGATTTCTCCAGGCCCGGGGCGGCCGGAAGATGCGGGAATTTCTCTGGAATTAATCAAAGAATTGGGGCCGACTTTACCAATTTTAGGCGTGTGCCTGGGACATCAAAGTATCGGTCAAGTATTCGGCGGCAAAATTGTTTCTGCACCCGTGTTGATGCACGGCAAAACTTCTCAGGTAGAACACGCAGGAACCGGAGTTTTTAAGGGCGTGGAATCGCCGATGATTGCAACTCGCTATCACAGTTTGGTAATTGAAAAGCAGAGTTGTCCAGAAGTTTTGGAAATTACGGCTTGGGTTGAAGACGGAACGATTATGGGCGTGCGGCACCGGGAATATCCGCATATTGAAGGTGTGCAGTTTCACCCGGAAAGTATTTTGACGACTTCGGGGAAGCAATTATTGCGAAATTTCTTAGAAAGACTTTAGTTGAATTTCTCTGAATTTGTAGGGTTCGCTCTTATAGCACCTTACGGTGAGAGTAGGGTACACATTTTCGCACCTGAACCGCCCCAAAAAGGATACAAGCCCCCCACTCCTGTCGTGGTGAACCCCAAATTTTACACTCCTGTTCGAGATTCCAGATTCAATGCTGCAAGTAAATCTAAAATCTAAAATCTAAAATCTAAAATCGACTGACGGTGTTTTGTGGTATAACAACAAACGACCAACACCCGATAACCCCAACCACAAGGTCAGGAACTCAGGGAATCAACGCCACTGAGCTTGTAAGAAATTGCAAGCTGTTCTGACCAGACCCCTCTTTACAGAGGAGACGTTATTTAGGTCATGACACCGGAGAATGCGACGCTAGTTTTCCGCTCTGTCATCTGCAATTAAACAGTTTTAAAGTCACTGAAACAGTGTTGCAGGTCTAACAAGCCTTTATAACCAGGTCGAAGCGAACATTACCCCGAAAGGGAGGCTCCATAAGAGCAAACATTATGCGTACAGAGTTGCAAGGTTTGAGGCAGTAACTGTCCTGCCGAAAGTGCATTACAAAAGTACACCAAGTCCAGCAACTCCAAGGCGGTAATGGATACAGAAAGATTCAAGGCGATTGAAATCGCCGTGTCCTTTCCCTCTCAGGTCTTTCATACCCTGAGTTTCCCACTTACCGAGTGTTTTTGATGAAACGGCGACAATTAATACGTTACGCACAGACGGGTTTGCTAGCAGCTTTCTCCACTGGTTTGCCATCTGGATGGGAAAGCTATCAAGCTCAAACTACTAATTCCTTGTCGATTCAGTGGTTGGGCCACACTTGCTTCTTGTTCACCGGTGGCGGTGCGAGGGTGCTGGTGAATCCTTTTCGCCCCCTGGGCTGTACGGCAGGCTATCGCTCTCCTAAAGTGCCAACAGATTTGATTCTGATTAGCAGTCGGTTGCTCGATGAAGGGGCGATCGACGGATTTGCGGGCAATCCCGGCCTTTTGTACGAACCGGGGTCTTACAGGTCTAACGGGCTGCGGATTCAAGGGATTCGGACCCAAAAAGACCGTGAGGGAGGACGGCGATTTGGGGTCAATGTGGCTTGGCTGTGGCAGCAAGCGGGCGTTAAGATTTTACACTTGGGCGGAGTTGCTGGCCCGATCGGCATTGAAGAACAAATCTTGATCGGGCGGCCCGATGTAGTGCTGATTCCCGTGGGCGGCGGGCCGAAAGCTTACACTCCGGCGGAAGCGAAGCAAACTTTGCAACTTCTCAAACCAAAGATGGTGATTCCGACACATTTCAAAACCCAAGCCGCCGATGCTGCTGCGTGCGATTTGGTGCCGCTAGATGAATTCTTGGCGCTGATGGATGGTACGCCGGTGCGCCGATTGAATAATGACACGATTTCGATCAAATCTGCTGACTTACCCCAAACTGGTTCGGTGATTGAGGTTTTGAGTTACAGATTTAGCGGTTAATGCCCGATTTCTCAGCTTGCGCTATAGTGAGGAAGTTTTGTTCGATCACGGATCGAAGAGAATTTTCTCTCTATCTTAGCCTCTGGCAACCTTGCCTTTTGTCGAGATTTGGCTAACATAACAATTCATGTTCACGGTTTTATCTCATAAGGAAATGCAAGCGAAATGAAAAATCAAAATTTACCTAGCTGGATGAAACAACTCACAGGTTTCGCAGGAATAATCGGCGCTAGCGCGTTGATTGGTTTCCCGGCTTGGGCTCACATCACCTCCAACACCAATGTTGCTAATGCAACTCAAACTTCACAAATTGCAGAAAAGGTGAAAACCGCTGCTTCACCTGCACCAACTGGCGTTTCACCGGCATCAACTACCGCTACTAAGGATATTATTGGTATTGCATCTGGCGACGCTCAATTCAAGACGCTGACAAAGGCTTTGGGAGCAGCCGGTTTGGTTACAACTTTACAAGGAAAAGGCCCTTTCACTGTTTTTGCACCGACAGACGCGGCATTTGCTGCTTTGCCAAAAGGAACTGTGGAGGATTTGCTCAAACCGGCAAACAAAGCCAAACTTACTAAGATTTTAACTTACCACGTTGTTCCTGGTTCGGTTTTATCTACTAGCCTGAAATCCGGCGATGTTAAAAGTGTCGAAGGCAGTTCGCTGAAGGTGGCTGTTGCCGCAGGCAAAGTTACTGTCAGCGGCGCTAATGTTGTGAAAGCTGATATCAAAGCTAGCAACGGCGTTATTCACGTAATTGACAAGGTTTTGATGCCCCCTGATGCGAAGTAAGACTAGCGGTTTTTGCATCAATTGATGTCAGATTCGGTTAAATGAACGCGAAGTAAGGACACAACAATGTTGTGTCCTTATTTGTATGGCAGGCAATTCAGAATTAGAGCAGAAGGAAGAAGGAAGTTCGGCAACGGATTCTGTAACGGATGTAACGGATGTAACGGATGTCAGGAAGAAGGAAGAAAATCAATCGTTTCAGCCATTAACAACGTCCTAACCGTCTTGGCGGTTGCTATAATATATAGCAATTTTTGCAGGAATCGTAAATTTTTTACCCCACCCCAACCCTCCCCTTATCAAGGGGAGGGAGTAAGAAATTCACAAATGATGCGAGGATTGCTATAGATAAAGCTTTAGCTAGCTGCGGGTACTTACAAAAATGGCTGCCAACCCTTACCTTGATGGCTAAAATCGAAGATTTCGGGATGGAGAATTTCTGCTAAAATTTCTAACGAATCAACCAATCTCGGTCCCGGCCGATTAAAGTAAGAATTGCCGTCAGTTATGTAAATTTTCCCGGTTTTTACTGCTTGCAAATTAGCCCATTCTGCGTATTTAGTTATCTGCAGTGCTTCGTTGCGAGTGCGGTTTAAATCAAAGCCACAAGGCATGAAAATAATTACATCGGGATTAGCTTCTACTAGCGATTCCCATTTTAACCAAGGGGAATGTTCGCCGACAATTCCAAATAGCGAATTGCCTCCCGCCATTGCCACTAATTCGGGAATCCAGTTACCCGCAGCCATCAAAGGTTCAATCCACTCGATGCAAGCTACTTTGGGTTTAACGGTTAATGTTTTGGTTTTTAAGATAATAGCATCGATGCGGGATTGCAAAAGATCGATCGCACTTTTGCAATCTACGCCCAAAGCATCAGCAACTCGCTGAATATCCGTCCAAATTTCTGCTAGCAGATTCGGCTGCAAAGAAATAATTTCCGGCTTGCTATTTACCAGCGTGCTTACCGCTTGTTCAACATCTGTTAGAGAACAAGCGCAGACTTCACATTGAGCTTGAGTAATAATGTGAGTCGGCTGCAATTTTTCCAAAGTATCTATTTCTACTTTATACACGCTGAGGGCATTTTGCAACAATTCTGTCACACGGTTGTGAATTTCGCTGCTAGTTCCTTCGGGATTGAATTTAGGCTGAGTGCAAACAGGTAAATTTTGGATTTCTGGGGGATAGTCGCATTCGTGGGAACGGCCCACAATTGCATCGGTTAATCCTAAAAGTGCTACAATTTCGGTGGCACTGGGAATTAGAGAGATTATTCTTGGTTGGTTCATTGGTTTTCTGTTTTTTACCGATTCGGAAGCACAGGCGTTACAGATTTATCAGCACAGGCGTTACAGATTTATCAGCACAGGCTTGACAGATTTATCAGCACAGGCGTTACAGATTTATCAGCACAGGCTTGACAGATTTATCAGCACAGGCGTTACAGATTTATCAGCACAGGCGTTACAGATTTATCAGCACAGGCGTTACAGATTTATCAGCACAGGCGTTACAGATTT